>RFHO01000488.1 GCA_003696385.1 Planctomycetota bacterium
CTTTCCAGCGAGACGCCGTCGGTCCCGGCGAAGCGAGTGGATACGAAACCGATGTTCTGGGGTTTCATGGTTGTCCGTCCGGCGGATCGGTCGTTATTCGACGTCGAACCTGATGGATGGTCGGGTTGGGAGGCTCCGCGGGTCGGCCCGATCATCGGCCCGGCCGTTGGCCGGGTCGGCCCGTCGTCCCGGCGCGGCGGAAGCCGCCGCAGTCACGCCCGGGCAGCGGTGTCGCGGCGCCGCTGGAACAGATGGAACGGATCGCACACAGACGGCGCGGGCACGATGTTCGGCCAAAGCCGTCCGGAAGCTGGCACCACCGCCAGCCGCTCGGCGCAGAAAGTGCAACAGTGTGGTCGATGGCCCGCGGCTTGACAACGGGGATCGCACCGCGCACAGCGGGGTCTCTGTTTACTCATACGCCCCGTTTTCGCGGTGCGCAAGCGCCGCAGCGGTGAACGCGTCCCAATCGGTCACGATCAGGTCCGGTTGCAGGGCTTCGATGCGCGGATCGTCCTCCCGCAGACGCAGCGAGCGGGCGTCGCCGGCGAAAAGAGCGGTTCGGAAACCGACGCGCCGGGCCGGCCAGATGTCGTTCAGCATGTCGTTGCCGACATAGAGCGCCTGGTCGGCGGTGATGCCGTCGCGGGCGAGCCGCTCGGCGGCGGCGCGGTAGAGCCGAACCGACGGTTTCGCCTCGGCGAACCGGTACGAGTAGAAACAGTACGACTCGTCGATTCCGAGTTGCTGAAGCGTGCGGCCGGTCAATGCGGGGAACAGCAGCGGCGTGAAGCTCTGCGCGTTGCTGATCACGCCCAGCCGGATGCCGGCCCGCGACAATCGATCCAGCATCTCCACGGCGCCCGGCATGGGCCAGACGGGATTGACGCGCATTTCGTACTCCAGGGCCAAGGCAAGCCAGTCGATCGCAGCGGGGCGATCGCAGACCAGACGGTGGGCGCCGAGCTGCCGAGAGACGAAGTCGCGCCAGACCGCCAGGATGTCGACTTCCGGAAAGGCGACGCCCGACGCCCGCCGGCGCTCGTGATGCTCTCGGATGATCGCTTCGAACGCCGCCGTGAGTGGTTCGTTGCCGGTCGGTTCGATCCCCAGAGCCGCGAGTGCGGCGCGGAGGGCCGATTCCTTTTCCTGAGCCTCCGGAGCGGCCACGACCCCGATGTCTCCGCTGCCACTGATCAGCAGCGTGCCGTAAATGTCGAACAGCAGGGCCCGCACGGTCGGAAACGGCCTCAATCGGGCGGTCATCGACGTGCCGATCGGCGCCAGAGGGCGGCTGTGGCGTCGGATGATTTCCAGGTACGGCTTCGTGTCGGCTGGGACGTTCATCGACGGACTTTGGGCCGGATGGGGAACGGCGGGAAAAACCGGTCGTTGCCGAGCGGCTCCGGTGGCGAACGTCCGGATGGACAAGGACAGTGCGGCAGCGCGGTTCCGGCGTCATCGGGAACGCGGGATTCGCCCAGTGGGGCCGCCGTTTTGCGGGGGCGGTGGTCCGGCCGAGCAGCGTTCGCGACGTCGATGCGCGGCATCGATCCGTCTGTCGAGCCGCCGAACGTCGTCTCAGGTCGTGGCAGGACGCCGTGGACGGTGCTCCCGCGATGACGCACACACCCTTCCGCCTTGCGTTCGATCGATCACGGCGCCGTTGGCCCGACGGGCCGTGGTGAGCGCGGGCATGCCGGGCGCGACACGCAGGTCGGCCGGCTTGTGTTGCTGCAACCACCCGGCCAGCTTTGCGACCTGATCCTGTGGCAACGGATTGCCGGCATTGACGGAAAGAAAGTGGCGAATCATCGGGACCAGCAAGTCGTACAGCTCAGTCACGCTGCGGTCCCGGAGACGATTCAGCAGTCCGTAGCCGCGCGCCTGTTCCGCCGCGTCTTCGGGCTTGAAAGCCAGGTACACATAGGTGAACGCGCGCGACCAGTACCAGGCTTTCGGATCCTGCATCTGACGGGTGGCCATCTGGTGTGCCAGGGAGGCGATCTGGTAGACCAGCAGGCCGGTGTTGATCGTGCTGTCCAGAGGAAGCCGGCCCAGCGATTTGGCGGCCGCGGCGCGGACCAGCCAATGGCGCTTCTGGTCGCTGAGAACCTCCGCCAGGGTCTGCACGACGAACGGTTTGGAACGGTCCTCGGCGGTTGCCAGCACATCGACATAGCCGAGCGCTTCGGCAAGCCGGAACTGGTACCAGCGGTGGGTATCACGCCGCTGCAGCTCCCGTGAGAGGACCAGAGCCGCTTCTTCGCGCCACTGATTGTTCCGCTGTTCGGTTTCGCCGTCCCGCAGGATCCGTTGCAGGCTGACCACGGCGGCGATTTTCACGGCGGTCGGCTGTTTGGGATCGGCGATCAGTTGCAGCAGGGGCTTGTAGGCCGGCACATACGGCTTGGCAGGCTGATTGCGCGTCCGCGACGCTTCCTGAAGGTTCAGCTCGCCCAGCAGCATGGCGGCCTGAATCCGCACGTACAGATGGTTGTCGAACAGCTTGGGAACCTTCTCAACGATCAGCTTCAGAAACTCGGTCCGCGCTTCACCGTTGGCGAACCGCAGCACGCGCAGCAATTCCCGGCGCCGGTCGGACAATTCCCGGCGGTACTTCTTCATGGTCAGGCGAAACAGGTAATGCTCGGCGGCTTGTTCGAGCAGTTTCCGTGCAGCGGCATCGACCTTGCCGGAACGCAACACCTTCTGCAACGCGACCGTCTGCTTGCGGAACGCCGCCTCCTGTTCCTCGGTGTACAACTCCTTTTCGATCTGCAGTTCCGGCGGTGGCGGGGGCGGCGGCCGGAAACCGGGCGGAAGCTGCGCAGAAGCCTTGCCGTTCGCCGATCCCGCGGCAGCCTTGCCATCCTGCCCGAGCACTGGCGAGGCGAAGCACAGCGCCAGAAGGCCCGCCAGAAACCGCGCGCCCACGCTCGCGATACGGCGGCAATGACCAGCTTCTGTCAGAAGAGTTGTCCGGTTCACGAATCTGTTCGCTTTGCCAGATCGGCCCGTTGCGAGGAGACTGCTTTCGATGGTGTCGGAAGACACCCAGACAGGACGGTCGCCGGATCACGTCGTGGTTGCGGCGGCCGCAGGCCGGATCCGGCCGCTGGTCGCGGGTCGGCGACCGACCGACACCGCCACCACGGGAGCGACGCTCCGGTCGCGTCGGCACCGGCCCGCAATCAGAACCTCAGAGAACACGTGGTACCGTACCGGTGGGTTTCTCAAACTGTCAAGATAACCGGCATCCGCTCGATAGCCGCGTGGCGACGTTGAGTGCGACGTTCCGTCTGCGTCGGTGGTAGCGGTCGCAACGGGAAGGCCGCGGGCGATGATTCGAACGCGCTGCGTCGACGTCATCCCGGTCGTGCGGAATCGCGGCCACGAGCCGGCCGCCGCTATGATGTCTGTGCTGCCGGGAGCCGCTGCCAGAGCACGGGGCGGTCGCACAGGCGGGTATCGGACGCCATCTCGCCGGCCAGCCACGGCGCGTGCGCGGTCGCACGCGACGACAACGCCGATGCGCGCCCAGCGCAACGGCACGCATTGAAGCGGGGAGGGCGGAGCAGCACAATGGCAACGGTTTTCATTCCGCCGGCGATGCGGGACCTGACCGACGGAGCGGATACGGTCCGGGTCGCGGCTCGGACGGTGCGGGACGCCATCGAAGAACTCGACCGGCGTTTCCCGGGCATATCGGCGCGGCTGCTCGACGGACACCGGCTGAAGCCGGGACTGTGCGTGGCGGTCGACGATCACGTGGAACCATTGGGCCTGTTTGCGAAACTGCGCGAGGATTCCGAGGTCCATTTCCTTCCGGCGATCGGAGGCGGCTGAGCGTCCTGCCGATCGCGGCGGCCGATCGCAACGGGCGGATGGCTCGACGTTCACCGTTGGGCCGCGGATGCAGTGGCCGGTTCTGAAGCGGACGTGGAAGAGCGCGAGAATTCAGGGAGCATCGACATGGTCAGCGGACGTGGCCTCGCCCCGACCGGAGGTTGCAAAGGCCGTCCGGTGACGTACGGCCTGCGCGGAATGTTCGGCCGAGCGCTGCGGGCGCTGCTCTGCCCGGGCTGCGTCGTGATCGTCCCGGGCATTGCAATTGCGGCCGAGCAGACGAAGACCGACGATGCTCAGGCGGTGATCGCCAACGACGAGGTGGACGGTCGGGCGCCGCGGGATCCGTCCGAGCGGCGACTGCTGGAGCGTCTGGACTATTTCCTCGGCCGCCGACAGTGGGACGAGGCCTACCGAATCGTCGCGCATTTCCTGACGGAGCGGCGTGCGCCGGATCCGGGCGGCGATCCGGTCACCGAACGGTCGCAGACTGTGGGGGTCGTCCTGGGGACTCCGTATCTCGCCCGGACCGAGGGCGGACACTATGTGCCGTTTCCTCAGGAGGTATTGCGGCGACTGGAGCGGATGCCGGAGGAACTGCAGCAGCGGTTCCGCCGGGACTTCACGCCACTTGCCGAACGCTGGCTGCGACGGGCCCTGGCCGAACGGGACTGGGGGCTTCTGGAGGAGGTGGCCGAGCGGTTCCTGCCGCTGCCGGTCGGCCAGCGGGCGGCGGGATTGCTGGTAGTGGTGTACACCGACGGCGGTGACCCGGCCTTGGCCGCCTATTGGGCTCGGCGTCTGCTGCAGCGGCACAGCGCGGTGCTGGCCGATCCGGGTGTGCGGGCTGGCGCTTCCGCCGCCTTGCGCTGGCTGGGGGATGATGCGGCCGTCGCGAAGCTGCGAGAAATCGCAGCGGACGCGGACGAACGGGCGCCCCCGCACGGGGACGGCGCCGTGCCAGACGCCTCGGAAACCGGGGCCGACGGCGTGCCGTCCGCGGCCGGAAACGGCGGTGGTGGGTTCCCGCGCGGGGGCGACTCGGCTACTCCGCGGACGGATGCGACGGATGGCAAATCGTCGTCGCAACGGGGGGACCGGCCGGCAGCGCGGGCTCCGGAGCCAACGGCTGCGGTCGCTGCGGATTCAAGCGGGGTGGGTCCGGCCGCGGTGCGCATGTTGCCGTACGGCGACGTACTGGGCAACGACGTGGTCGCAACGGCCGGCACGCCCGTGTTGGTTCCCCGTTGGTCGGTTCCGACGGCGCGGACGTTGCCGGTGCAGCGTCTGCTGAAGAGCCTGCATCGGGTACTGTCGTCCGGTTCGCTGGTGACCTTCCCCGCGTGGATGCCGGTTTGCGCCGGCCGGTACCTGGTCGCACCGACTGCCAGCGGTGTGGTCGTCCTCGACCGCCTGGCGGGCCGACCGTTGTATCACTTGACCGACGAAGTGCCCGCCGAGGCGATCATCAACGGCCAGCTCCGCGGACGCGTGGCCGGGCTGCCTGCGTGGCTTCCGCCGGCCCCGGGTACGGGAGCGCGGAGCATGGCGGTGGTCAATCCGCAGTCGCCCACGTCGCATCCGGCGGCGTTCTTCGCGTGGCGGAACACGGTCTATCCCTCGGTCGCGCTGGATCCATCGGGCGAGCACTTCTACTGGTTGCGCAGGCATGCCGTACTGTTGGGGCAGGGGGCCATCCGCCGGCAGGGACCGGCCGACGCGTCCGATCCGTTCGGGCGTGACTATGACAGCAATCAGCTCGTCCGTGTCGCGATCGACACGGGGCGGATCGAATGGGTGGCGGGCGGACCGGAAGACGTGGAACGGTTGGCCGGACCATTGGCCGGCATGTGTTTTCTGGGACCACCGGTGATTGTGGGCCGCCGGGCGTACATCATCGGCGAGAAACGGCAGGAGTTGCGGCTGTGCGAACTGGATGCGGTGACCGGCGTCCTGCGCTGGTCGGTCCTGCTCGCCCACACCTCGGTGCCGATCGGAAACGATCCGGTCCGGCGGTTGTTCGGTCTTCGACCTGTCGTGCACGGTGGGATACTGATCTGTCCGACACACGTCGGCTTCGTGACGGCGGTCAATCCGCGGACGCGGCGCGTCCTGTGGGTGACCCGCGTGGTCCGGATGTCCCCGGAATCGGCCAATCCATCGCCTCGGTCGGTCCAACAGGCACTGTCGCTGGGGCTTCCGGGAAGCGAATGGCAGCACGCTCGTCCGATCGCCGTGGGGAGCCGGATTCTGCTGACGCCGCAGGAAGTCAACATTCAGCCCGTTTCGGTGGTCAACGGGCGGATCGTGTCCTACCAGTCGATGCGCAGGGCCCTGTGTCTGCGGTTGCTCGATGGTGCCATTCTGTGGCAGCGTTCGCAGCGCAATGCGGCCCACGTTGCGGGTGTGGTCGACGACCGGGCCATCGTTCTGGAACACGGCGCCGTTGTGGCATGGGATGTCCGTTCCGGCAAGGAAATCTGGAAGGCGGCCATCGATTCGAAGGTCGACAAGGTGGTCGGCCGCGGCGTCCTGACGCGCAGGCAGTATGTGCTGCCGACGGTCAACGGCGGGCTGCTGGTGGTGGATCTGGACGGCGGCGGTGTTCGAAAGGTCCCGCCCCCGGCAGTCCGCGGAGACCCTTTGGGAAACCTCATCGCCGTTGGCGAGCAGTGGATATCCTGCCTGCCCTGGAAGATCACAGCCTATGAGTCCCGTGAATCGCTGAAGGCCGTGATCGAGGCTGCAAACGGGCCGAAGGCGCTGTCACCCGAACAGCGGTTGAGGCTGGCCATGCTTCAGGTGTCCGAGGGCCAGTGGCAGAAGGCCGTGGATACGCTCGAGGGCCTGCCGGCGCGGGAGCTGACGCCGGAACTGCGAACGCGGCGGGACGAGGTCCTTCGCATCGCCCTGGAGCGGCTGGTGCTCCGAGATCCGCAGCGTCATCAGGCGGAAATCGAGCGTCTGGAGGAATTGCTGAAGGCTCGGGGCGAGGCCGATCGCCTGCTGCGGCTGCAGGTGGAACGAATGATCGCCGCCGGACAGCGGCTGGAAGCGTGGCGGCGGTTGCTGACTGTGCCGGTGGCGTCGCCGGAATCATCCGCTCGAATCGACGACGAGCGGAAAGTGCGGGTCGGCGACGTGCACTGGACGCCGGCGACCTGGGTGGAAGCCCGTGCGGCGGAGCTGTGGGAGGATTTTTCTCCCGAACGGCGAACAGACGCCGATGACGCATTGCGGGCGTCGTTCGATGAACTCGGCTCGCCGGACCGCCGCGTGGCGCGGGCAAGGCAATTCTGGTTCACGAACGCCGGTCAGACGGTGTTGCGATCCCACATCGAGCGCTTGTTGGCCGACGAACGGTTCGGACAGGCGGAAGCGGAGGCGATGTGGCTGGCCGCCGCGTTCCGTGAGCCGCCCGATTGGCTCGTGCAGCTCCGCGACGCCGTACGGGAGGCGCTGGTGCGTAAGCATGTGAACGTCGTGGGACGCGTCGGAGGCCGTCGGCGGCCGTCCTCGTCCAGCGCGGCAAATCGCTCGCCGGACGGCACTGGGGCGACGGCGATCTTCTGGGACTGGTCGCGCGGAAAACCGCACGTTCAGCTGCGCTTTGGAGGCTACCTGCCGGTCCAGCAGGTGCGGTTTCCGCTGATCCCGGCGGATCCGGGAACGTATTTCGAAACGCACGCCGTGATGAGCCGAACCGGTAGCATGCCGTATGTCAACGCCTCGGGAACGCGGCTGCACATCTATGACCTCGTACACGATCGCACGGAGTGGATGCGAACGCTTCCCCGCGCCGCGTGGGTTCGCAGCAATTCCGGAGCGACGGACTTCGGAGCGGTGGGAAACCTGCTTTTCGTCTTTTCAGGACAGGTGCTTCGCTGCTTGAGCCCCATTGAACAGCACGAGCTTTGGTCGGCTGCCATCGAGTCGTGGCAATGGGACTCGTACTCCGAAAAACTGCAGGGATGCGTGCAGAACTTGCAGCGACTGCGTCCGTGGTGGGGGGCCGAGAGCAGCTTCGAGTCGAATCTCGGCCGGTACGCGTGGCTACTCGACGCCGGTCCGATCGTGGTGGTCACCGCGGAACCGAATGGTCTGGTCGGTCGCGACACTCGAACCGGTCGGGTTCGCTGGCGCCGCCCACTGGACAGCGGACTGCTCGCCTGTTCCTGCTGGCGGGATCGCGTCCAATTGTTGCTGGCGGGATCGCCTGGCCGAGACGCTTCCGCCAGCAGGAATCCCGCCGCGGCGCAGTCGGAGCAGCGTTCGCCGGTGGTCGCCGCGGCGCGGCTGCTGGTGCTGGATGCCCGGAGCGGCCGGCCACTGGCGCCGCAGCGCCCGCTGCGATTCGGCGGCCTGATCGGTCGCTCGCGGTGGGTGCTGAGTGCCGACGTGCCGAAGGCCGGTCGCCCCGATGCTTCGTCGCGGGGCAAAGAAACAGGGCGAGCCGGCGGAACCGCCGTTGGACCGGCCGGTGGCGGAAGCGCATCCGGAGCAGCGGACGATTCGACCGAGATGTCCCCCGGTGCGGACGCGGCTCGAGCTCGCCCTCCGGCCGTGTCCGCGACGACTGCGGGCAGCACGATCGTCAAATTGTGGGATCCGCTCGACGGTACCATCGTCTGGTCGCGCACGGTGGCCGGCGGCTGCAAGGTCGCCGGACTGAACGGGCGCTGGGGCATCGTCGGCGGCGCGAAGGAAGGAATCTCCGTGGTCGATCTTCAGCAGGGGAGGGCCGTTCGCCTGCAGGTCCCCCCGGACTGGGACGCGCTCGATACGCGGACCCAGGTCGCCGTCGACCGGCGATACCTGTATCTGTTCCCGCCGGAGACGGAAACCGCCGCCGAAACGCGACGGTTCAATGAGTTTCCCGAGAGTCGGCCGATCGGCGGGCGGATTGCGGCCTTCGAACTGACGACCGGCAAGCTGGTGTGGCGGCACGAGGGTCCGCCGACCTATCTCGCACTGGGCAATCCGGCGGTTTCCCCGGTGCTGGTCCTGGCCCGCCGCGAAAGCCGGTCCGAACAGGGTGTCGATTACGTCGTTCGCACGATCGAGCTGATCGACAAAGCCACCGGAAACGTAGTGTGGAAGCAGGCGAAGCCGGTCGCCAGCGTGCCCAACCTGACCGGCCTGTCGATCGATCTCGCCGCGCGATCGATTGAACTTTGGTCCTACCGCGAGAGAATCCGCATCTCCCCGGGGACCGGTCGCTGACCACCCGGTCCGCAGATGATCCCCCCGAAATGCAGCGTCCGACGACGCGGCCCGTCGGTCCGTGCCAGTTTCGTACGGCGTTCCCCCGTGACGTTCACACCGTGATTTGGAAACGACCGCCACATGACATCACTAC
>RFHO01000489.1 GCA_003696385.1 Planctomycetota bacterium
GCGCGTTCATCGCGACGTGCTTCGGCAACGCACTGAGAATCTGGCGGAAGTGGTCCGCCGCGATCCATCCAACGCCCGGGCGCGTTTACGACTGGCCCTGTCGTATCTGCAGTACTTCGACGTGTTGCAATCGACCGCGCGCAATCCGATGCCGCTGGATCAGATCCGCGATGCTGCGAATGCTTCGGCGTTTGCTTCTCCGGAAGAACTGCGGCAGTGGCTGGACAAAGCCGTGGGACGCAACCTTCGGCTGCTCGACGCCTCCCTGGCTCACCTCAAGCATGGATTGCGGCTCTGTCCGCTCGCCGGGGACGGATACATCACGCTGGCGGAGCTGATATTCCTGGAAGGCCGGTCGGATGCCATCCGCACTGTGCTTCACCAACAGGCGGCGCGGGTTCGACCGTTCTCGCCATTGGTGCATTTTGCGTTGGGGGTAGAAGCGTGGCGAAAGACGGCCCGCCTGGCGGGTGCATTGCAGGCGTTGCCCGCAGAGGTGCCGCAAGCCGAGCGATATCGCAAAGAGCTGGAACGATCCTATCAGGCGGCGCTGGGACATTGGCGGTTCGCGTTCCAGCGCGACCGGTCGATGCAGCGTCGGCTCGCCGAGTTGCTTGCGCCGCTCGTCCCGGCGCAGTTTGTGGTCGATCAATTCAAGCCGGACCGGGTAGCTCTGCAGGAAATCGTGCGGGCGTATCGGGCCGCCGGTCGGGCGGCCGATGTGTCGTATGCACTGAGACGCTATGCGGATGCGTTGGTCGCCGATGCACGCAAACCGGACAACCCGAAGCCGGTCAACGATTGGATTGCCGCTGCGCGGGTGTTCGAGGCGCTGCGGGACTCACAGGCGGTGATGGACTGTTATCGAGCGGCGCTGGCGAGCGCGCCCAATTCGTTCAAGGCCCACCGTGCGTTTGGCCGCTGGTTGCTGGAGGCCGGCGAGTACGCTCTGGCCGAACAGCACTTACGCTGGTGTCTGAAGTACGACCCGACGGACCGGGAGCTGCGGGAGATGGCCGAGCGCGCCTTTCGTTCGGCCCACGAGGTGCAGGAGCGGACGGACGCGGGCGTCCGTCCGGCGGCACTGCGGGTTTCCGGCGAACGGCGGTCGGTCCTGGGCGGGGTGCGCCGGTGATGGCCGGTCGGCCGTCGGTATATGTGGAGAGCACTCGCGGCATGGTGTGGGGCGTTGCGGAGCCGACGTCGCGAGGGCTGTGGACGGATGCGGCATCGGTTTGGAGTTGGCAACGGAGCGACGTGTGACCGGAGCGTCCGCGAATCACTCGAGCGTACACCGTCCGGTGATGCCGCGGGAGGTGCTCGCGGCGCTGGATCCGCGGCCGGGACACGTCGTTTTGGACGGCACGGTCGGTGCCGGCGGCCATGCGCGGTTGTTGTTGTCCCGCATCGGCCCACAGGGGTTGCTGATCGGTATCGATCGCGATCCCGCGATGGTGTCGCTGGCAGCCCGCGTGCTCGATGCACCGAACGTGTGGTTACTGACGGGAAGTTACGCACGGGCGGACGGTCTGATCGACCGCCTGGCCGCGGAGGACAGTCGTTTTGCGTTCGCTTGGACCCAGCACGAAGCGGCCGTGGATTGTGCACTTCTGGACCTCGGCTGGAGTTCGGACCAGTTGGCAGACGCCGGTCGCGGATTCGCGTTCGACGCGTCCGGGACGCTCGACATGAGGTATTCCGTGGAGGTCGGTCCGGCTGCCTGGGAGCTGCTTGAGACGGCCACGCAGGAGGAGATTGCGGATTGGCTGCGGCGTTATGGTGAGGAACGGTATGCGGATCGGATCGCGGCGGAGATCGTGCGGCGGCGTGGCGAGAAGCCGATTCGCCGAGCGGACGAGTTGGCTCGGTTGGTCATCGATGCGCTGCCGCAATCCGTGGTTGTCCGGGCCCGCCGCCATCCCGCGACCCGCGTATTCCAGGCGCTGCGGATCCGCGTCAACCGTGAGCTGGAGGAGTTGCAGCAGGGGCTGAATCAAACGCTGCCGCGACTGGTACGCCCGGGCGGCCGGTTGGCGGTGATCAGTTTTCATTCACTGGAAGACCGCTATGTCAAGAAGGCTTTTTCCGGGCCGTGGTGGCGGGCGCTGGGTAAACCGGTGACGCCGACGGCGACCGAAGTCCAGGTGAATCCGCGCAGTCGCTCGGCAAAGCTGCGTGTGGCCGAGAGGACGTCGCGGATGCCAGAGCCGCCGGCGGAGGAATGCGCCGAGCAGTGAATGACGGGACCGGATGGCAACATTCGACGACAGCGAGGGATCGTGATGTCGAGCGAAAAGTTCCGGCGGGACGGACGAGACAAACGTCACAGCGGCAGCGGGAAGCGGCATCGGGACAGGGACGGGCAACGCACCGACGTTCCGCAGACCGCGCCCGCCGATACCGTCATTGACGACACCGAGGGGGCCAGGACCGCGCCGCAGAAGGCCACGGCGGAGCGCGCCGAACCGGCCAGTTGGGGATTCATGTCTTCGCGGCGGTGGCGGCGCGAGCTGGTGATCGGCGTGCCGTTGTTGCTGGTCGCCGTCGGCGGGGCGGTCGCGGCCGTCTGGTGGAGTTCGAAGGAAAGACCGGGGGCTTCGGCCGGAGGAGCCGCTCGACGTGCCGCCGCGGAGTCCTCCGGGACGGCCATCGATGCCGAACCGGCGGATGACGGTTCGCACCCGCACGGCTTGGCCCGGGCTCCGCAAGTCGCATCGACGGAGACGGGCGGACTGCTTTCGGAACCGGTCACAGCCGCCCCCGACCCGTTTGGGACCTCGGATGCGCCCGACCGTTCCGCCGGGGACGTCCCGCTGGCGTCGTCCGATGGCCCGCGCGGTTTTCCCGACACGCCGCCCTCGGACGCGGCGAACTTCGAGCTTCCGACAGACACGACTCGGGGCGGCGCGGCCGTCGCGATCGATGCGCCTCGCACGCTGCCGCTGGAGCCTCCCCGGTCGCCGATTCCGTTGGACGCCCCGGCAAATCCAATGGGCCGTGATTCGCGGGGTTTGGAATCCCGATCGGCTGCGGATCCGATAATGTCGCAGCCCGGCGAGGCGGTCACCGCTCGAGCGCCGGAGCAGTCCCCGACAACACCGTGGGACGGTGCGGATCGCGGCATCACAGCGAACACGGCGGCGTCCGGGCCGCCGATTGACGCGGCGGTACAAACGGACTTGCCGGAGGTGCGGGAGCCGCAGCGGTCGGCCGGGCGACCGGCCGCGAGGCCCGAGCCGCCGGGGGCCGCCGTCGTGACGGAACCGCTGTCCCGAGAAGCGCTGCAGGTCGGTGCCGAACCGTCGTCGGAAGGCGGGCGACACAGCGGGACCGGCGAGGGCGACGGGGGAGGAGGTTTCCCGCGTGGCGGGCCCCCGTTCCACGTATCGCCGGCTCCGGCGGATTCGCATACGCGCGTCGCGGCGGACGATAGCGGGTTGGTCTTCGATACGGCCGGTGCGCGATCGCTTGCGCCGAATCCCGGCGAAGCGGTCGCTCGAGAGGTGCGATCGCTGCCGAACGACTTCGAGGCACCGGGAGAGGTGTCGCAACCGGATGCGTTCGCGGCATCGGGAATGGAGACCACAACGGAGGCACGGCTGGGGCCGGCTGAGCCACCGGTCGCCGCTGCTGCTGTTGCCGCCGATGACGCGACCGACGGATCGCCGGAGGCCGGTCGGTTCGACGTCGGCCGGCCGCCCCTGCCGGCGTCCGGCGCCGCTGAGCCGGACGTTCCGATTTCGGCCGCTGACCTCCACGAAGCGAGCGAAGCCCCGGCGCGCTTGCCTGCGGA
>RFHO01000085.1 GCA_003696385.1 Planctomycetota bacterium
CCGAAACATTCGCAAAGTCATCAGTTTGACGTCAGACCATTCGAAAAGTTCCCGGGTGCAGCGGCTATTTCCACGGAGGCCTTTCGGCCGAGTATCCCTGAGCCGCATCGTTAGCAAACGGTGTGCCGAAAGAAACTCCCCGGCATCGCCGGTGGCAGTTCGTAAACCATTGACAAACATAGTTTTACAAAACAGCCGTTTTTCCGGCAGCTACCAGCCCAACACGTGCGTCAAGTTGGCAGTCACTCCCTGATTACGGCCGATCGGCCCCGCGCGCTGGCGTTATCTTTCGCGACACCGCGGCGTCGTCGCGGAAACCCGGCGCCGCGTCCCTGTCTGGTTTCCCGCATCGAACAACGGGAATATCGGTTTGATTTCGCCGTTTGCTCGCTGTGCTTGCGACGCTCTTCATTCACCGAAGTGGCGTCTCCCGAGTCGAACAGGAAGACGCAGCCGCGTCAGAGCGTTCGGTTGAGCGGGCGAACTCGCACACCGGGACCGCAACAGTGCTCAGGCAGGCGACAAAGGGCGGCCGGCACACGGCTGGCGTCCACGAAAAGCCGGAGACCTGCGAACCGGCGCGGGAACGCCAGGCGACGCAACGAGCCGGAAGCGGCCGGACGGTCTGCGCGACCGACGGGTGCAACGGGCGACCTCTAGAGGACCGACTTCAGGGCATCCCGGAGACGCGCGATGTCTTCCTCGGACGTGTATACGTGCGGACTGATGCGCACGCGACCGGCCCGCTCGTTGAGGACCACGCCCAGTTCCAGGCAGCGCTGTTTGATCGCCGCAGCGGAAACGCCCGGGAATTCTGCGGCAACGATGCCCGAGAAAGCGTTTTCGCTCCGATCGGAGCAAACAACGCCGCCGAGTTCGCGGACGCACTGGACGACGCGGTCGGTGAGAAACCGCAGCCGCGCGGCGCGGCCTTCCAGCGGGAACGGCTCGAGAAGCTCCAGGCTGGCTGCCAGCGCGTGGAATCCCGCCATGTTCGGCGAGCCGCCCTCGAAGCGTGCCGCCGAGTCCTTCAGCGCGAATTCCGGGCGGTCGAATCGCCCCGCGTGGCGGACGCTGTTCCAACCCACCTGCACGGGGCGTAACTGTCCGATCCGCTCACGCCGCACGAACAGGCATCCTGCTCCTTCGGGCCCCAGCAGCCACTTGTGTCCGTCGGCGGCCAGTGCGTCGATCGGAATTTTGCGCGTGTCCAGCGGAAATGCCCCCAGTGCCTGGATGCCGTCGACGACCAGCCACGCTCCGATGGAGTGCGCAAGCCGGGCGAATCCATCCAGGTTCCGACGGTGCCCGGTCGCAAAGGCGACCCAACTGACGGCAATCATCCGCGTGCGCGCGTCGACGCACCTGGCGAAATCTTCGGGGCCGACACGCTCCTGGCGGGAGGGAACCAGCCGCGTCACCACGCCGCGGGACCGAAGGTTCAGCCAGGGAAACAGGTTCGTCGGAAATTCGTCCTCGGCCACCACCACGTTGTCCCCCGCCTGCCAGGGAAAGCCCTCGGCAATGATGCTCAACCCTTCCGTGGTGTTGCGGACGAGGGCGATCTCGTCGCGATCGGCGTTCAGCAGACGCGCCAGCATTGTGCGCACGTCTTCCAGCCTTCGCCGCCATCGGGGCCACGCCAATTCGGCCTCGGTCGCCGCCTCTTCGGCCCAGCGGATGATCGCGCGGCGCGCCACGTCCGGGATCGGAGCCACCGCCGCGTGGTCGAAGTATGCCCAGCGTTCGCAGACGGGCATCTGCTTTCTCAGTTCCTGCCACGCAGTCGCATCGACCGACATTCTCTCGCTCCACATCGCCCCGAACCGCGGACGGGCAAAGTGACCGCCAACGGACATTTCTGGTGCTTCGCAAGCCGCCGGCAAAAGCCCCGCCCTGAAAGGGTTCCCTTGGCCTCTGGGGAGCGCAGCGGCGCCTGAGTGTGCAGCGCCAACACGCTATCGTTCCGTGCCGGCGGCCGCGTGTCGGTTCCGACCACCGGCACGGAACGCGACGCGGCACGAATGGAGTGGCCTGCTCGGTCAGTCGTCGGTTCGCCAGAGCCAGCGCAGAGAATCGGGCAGGATCGCTCCCCCGTGGTTCCCGTTGTGGCCGCCGTCGCCGAAGACGAACTTTACGTCGTAGCCGGCGAAGCGCAATGCGGCGGCCATTTGCTTGTTGGCGAGCGGCCAGTTGCCGAATTGGTTGTCCAGATCGAACCGCCCGCTTTGCAGGAAAACACGCAGCGGTTTGCGTTCGGTCTTGCGAATCAGCGCCGGATAGTGATGCCCTCCGCGGATGTCCACGAAACTGCCGACATGGCACATCACCTTGTGGAACTGATCGGGCCGTTCCCAGGCGACCGTGAAGGCACAGATTCCGCCGCTGGAAATCCCGCAGATCGCCCGCCGGTCCGGATCGTGACTGACGTTGTACCGCTTTTCGACCTCTGGAAGAATCTCCGTCAGCAGGAACGTCGCGTAGCGATCTCCCAGCGAATCATATTCGACGCTGCGGTTTTCCGGACGCGGTCGCCAGCCCGGCTTGGGAGGCAATTGCTTCTTGCGATGACCGGGATCGACGAACACGCCGATGATCACCGGCAGGTCCCCTTCGGCGATCAGATTGTCGAAGACCACCGGCACGCGGAACTGACCGTCTTCGGCCACGTACGCGTGACCGTCCTGGAAGACCATCAGTGCCGCGGGCTGCTCGGGGCGGTATTGTGCAGGGACATAGATCCAGTAACGTCGGATCGTGCCGGGATAGACTTTGCTGTTCTTCCAGACATACTCGGTGACCGTACCCCGTGGCACGTTCGGTCGGCGGCGCGATTCCGGACCGTATTCGTATTGCCGAGGTTTGTCTGTGGTCTCGGCAGCCGACGACTTCGGCTGCCCCGTGACGCCGGCGGTCACGACCAGTCCGATCAGGCAGCCGGCAAGCAGCGTCGTCCCGGGCGGGCAGGTTGGATGCATGGGCCTTCCCTCTCTGTGGGCCTTCGCACGTCAATGACGTCGTTGGCGACACGTTCGATGAAGCAACTCATTCGGCGACGCAGGCTGTCCGGCAGCAACGGCGATCGGCCGTCCCCGGCCCGTTCTGCGGTGCGGGACGCAGCCCGTGCCACACGGCGCACAGCGTGACAGGATTCGCGCCCGGCGGTCGCGTCGTTGCCGGCCGCTGATGCTTTCCAACAACACCGGGCGTGTGCCGGAACCGGCCGCCCGGCGGGCCACTATTCGGAGCGGTTATGGGATTCGATGATCCGGCGCGCGTGGTCGGCGTCACGCACGCGGACAAGCACGCGGACCGGAACGGCTCCAACGAATCCTTGGACGTCCCCCTCCACGATGGCGCGGATACCGTTGGATTCCAGTACCGCCCGGATCAGCTCTGCATCGCCGACATTAGTATCGGAGTACACTTCGACCAGCTCGTCGGGATCCAGCACGGGTTCGCTGTCACCGGCGGGCTGCTCGGCGTGGGATTCCCGCGGCTGTTCAGGCTGTTCGGAGTCTTTGGACATGGATGGTTCCTTTCGGAGTTTTCGTCGTCTGTTGCGACGGCTGAGCTCGGACGGAACGCCGCACCGAGGTCGAGTTCAGTGGTTGCCGGAAGGGAAACACTCCGCGGTCATGGGTTGACCGGTGCGGAAATCGGCGCGTCGGACGTTTCGGCTCGCAGTGCGGCGTTGAGATCGGCCACAAGGTCGGCGATGTCCTGCTCGGTCGTGTCCCAGGAGCACATGAACCGGGCTCCTCCGCTGCCGATGAAGCTGTAGAACCGCCAGCCGGCCGCTCGCAGGGCCTCCGCCGCTCCGCGCGGCAGCTCCACGAACACGGCGTTCGCTTCGACGGTGTTCAAAATCCGGACACCGGGCAGGGCCTGCAGTCGTTCGGCCAGCAGCCGGGCCATGTTGTTGGCGTGTTGCGCGTTGCGCAGCCAGGCGCCGGTTTCCAGCATTCCGACCCAAGGGGCCGCGAGGAAACGCATCTTCGAAGCCAGTTGGCCGGCCTGTTTGCACCGGTAGTCGAATTCGGCCGCGGCGTCTCGATTGAAAAACACCACGGCCTCACCGACCGGCATGCCGTTCTTGGTGCCCCCGAAGCACAGCACATCCACGCCGACCTTCCAGGTGATCTCCTTCGGCGAGACCCCCAAGGCGGCGATGGCGTTGGCGAACCGTGCGCCATCCATGTGGACGTTCAGTCCCAATCGTCGCACCGCTTCGCTCACACGGTCCAGTTCCTCGACCGAATAGACCGTTCCCAGCTCGGTGGCCTGTGTGAGTGACAGCACCTTGGGCTTGGGATAATGGATGTCGCTGCGTCGCAGTGCGGTTTCCCGCACGGCGTCCAGATCGACCTTTCCGTCGGCACCGGGCACCAGGAGCAACTTCGTTCCGTTGGAGAAAAACTCTGGAGCCCCGCACTCGTCGGTTTCGATGTGTGCCAGTTCGTGACAGATGATGCTGTGGTACGACTGGCACAAAGAGGCCAGTGCCAGCGCGTTGGCCGCCGTGCCGTTGAATACGAAGAACACCTCGCAGTCGATTTCGAACAGGTCACGCAGCAGGTCCGCTGCGCGTGCCGTCCAGCGGTCCTCCCCATAAGCCGGAGCGTGGCCGGAATTGGCGCGGGCCAGAGCCTCCCAGGCCTCCGGGCAGATTCCGGCTCCGTTGTCGCTGGCGAATTGTCTGAGCGGTTCACGCCGCATCACGTCGTCTCCCCAGAGAGCGGATGCCGGTCGAGGCGGGCATGGTAGTCGCGACTCGGGGCCGCAGGAGTGCGCATCTTACGCCGCCCCGCATGCCGTGTGAAATGTCCCGGAATGAAGCAATGCAAAGCACCGGTTTCGGGGCGTCCGAGGCGATTCGGCGCGGGCCCCGGGGGGTCACCGTTCGTCGCCGATCAGCCGCCGGCACAGCGCGTAAAGCGGCTTGCCGCCATCGCGGCCGAGCAGCCGGATGCGGCGGCGCGCGGCGCGGTTGCCGACGCCGGCCGAATAGCCGTGGTTGTGATCGGCGATCGCCAGGGCAAAGTGGACGTCCGGCAGTGTAATCCGTTTGCGGTCTTCGCTGAGGGCCCGCCAGCGCGCGATGCACAGCGTTACGGGCAGCACTGCGGCCAGAGCGGCAAAGCCGTCGAGTACGGACCATCCGAAAAAACCTGCGCCGGCAAAATGCAGCCCGTGCAGTTTCACTCGAAAGTAGCGACGCCACAGCGCATCGCTGCCTTCGGGCCAGCCTCCGGTGTCGTGAAGAATCTGTTTCCAGGCGGTCGGACGCAGCCCCTCAACCAGCGGCACCAGTCGGCCGAATCCGCTGGCCCACGCCAGCGACGCCTTCAGCAGCTTCCAGCGGTGAACAACCTTTCCACGCAAAGTGGGTGCGTCGGTTCGAGCATAGAATCCCACATGCTGCCGGAACACCGTCCAGGCCACCCGATCCGGCTGCGGCGCAGCATTCGCTGCAAGCTGTTCGACGATGCCCTTTGCCAGGACACGGGCCGTTGCGGCGGCTTCGTCCGCTCGTTCTCCGGGGGATTCCCGCCACGCAGCCGCCAGCAGTTGCAGCCACAAGCCCCCGGCCATCAGCCGTTCGGGCCAGCCCAGCTCCGGAATTTCGACCCATGCGGCCAATTCGTCGACCACTCGCTGACATTCCGACCACCGCAGCGGAATGCCGTCGGCCAGTGCCGGCGGGGAGATGCGTTGCAGTTCGCTCGGCAGCGCCGCACCGGCCAGCCGACGCAGCTCCGCCGCCGCATCGGTGACCGGCCGGCCTCGATTGGCGATCACCGAAGGGCAACTGAATCTCAGGCTCACGCGCACGTCCCGGCCGCCGGCCGGATGAAACGCGTACGGATACAGGCGGCAGGCCAACGGCTTGGCCGCTTCGCCGAATCGCGCGTGGATGCGGCACAGGCCATCCGGACGCAGGAAAACACATCCGCCGTCCGCCTGGTGGGCGAGTCGCCAGCGCCCGGACCGTCCCAAGGGTTCGAACAGCGGTTGGCCGGGAGGGATTTCGCCCGTTTGCGGCCAGTTCTGCGCTTCGATGCGGGCTTTCTCGGCCGCCGTGATCTCGATTTCGTGCTGCCGGCAGCAGCCGCTGCAGCTATGGCAGCTCCAATGTTGCTCCGCCGGAGCCAGCACGTTCAGGCTCTTCATTGGAGTCTCCGTCGCGTATCGCCGACGCAGCCCATTGGCCCGGCGCCTCGCACGATCCGTTCGGCACGCTTGCGAAACGGGCCGGTCGCGCGGAATGCATGACATGCATTCTCCCACCACCTTCGGCATGATACCGCCCGCGACATTCTCGGACATGGGGGCGGCGCACGGGAAAAGACCGCCTGACGAGTGGTGACCGCAGACGCTCACACAGCGTGCTATGAGGCGAGCCCATGGAAACCAAACGCAAAGCGGCGTTTCCGCTGCACTACCAGATCGCCCTCGGGCTGGTGCTGGGGACGGTGGCCGGATGGTTCCTGAATCCGGGCGAGGTGATGCTGCCCGAGTACGTGGCGAAAGTGACGTACCGCGTCGAGGAACGCGACGGCGGGCTGGTCGTCACCGTGTCCGACGACGAGGGATTGGAGCGGTTCGCGCGTCGCTTCGGCACGGAAAGAGAACTGGCGGCCGCCGTTCCCGAGTTGGCCGACCGGCTGTCCGAGGCGCGTAAGAAACCGGGAGTGACCCGGCAGGTACGGGTCCGCCGACGGCTGTTGACCATCATCGAGGATCTGGACCGCATTCAATTGCAATACCACCGTCTGGTGGGGCGCATTCCCGTCAGCACCACCGTGCAGGCGCGTTCGGCGGAAGAACTGGCGGAGAAGTCACCCGCATGGGCGGCGCTTTACCGTTCCCATGGCGGAGGTTGGCGACGCAAGCTGATCACCGCAGCGCATCTGCTGGGAGAGTGGTTCCTGCGCTTGCTCAGGATGGTCACCATCCCGCTGATCGTCACGTCTCTGGTGACGGGTGTGGCCTCGCTGGGGGGTACGCGACAACTGGGACGACTGTTCTGGCGAACGATTGCGTACTATCTGACGACCAGTGCCCTGGCTGTCGTCACGGGCTTGGCGGTGTTGAACGTGATCCATCCCGGGGATCGAGCGGAACTGCCGGTCGCTTCGGCGATGATCACTCACCAGCAAGCACAGAGTGTCGGGGAGATCTTTCGCAACCTGGTCGAACAGATGATTCCGCCGAATCCGGTGGCGGCGCTGGCGGGTGCAGATTTCCTGGCCATCATCACGTTCAGCCTGTTGCTGGGCGTCTTCATGATTCGGGTGGGGGAAGCCCGCGCGC
This sequence comes from Planctomycetota bacterium, assembly GCA_003696385.1. Taxonomy (GTDB): domain Bacteria; phylum Planctomycetota; class Planctomycetia; order Planctomycetales; family Planctomycetaceae; genus J052. The sequence goes on from RFHO01000085.1 coordinate 7,318, forward strand.
GACCGCTGCGGGAGCTGTTTGAAGCCGGGTTCGAAGTGATGATGCAGATGACGCTGTTCATCATCCGGCTGGCGCCGATCGGCGTATTCGGGTTTCTGGTGTTCGCCGTCGGCACGCAGGGGCTGAGCGTGTTTCTGTCGCTGGGGTGGTACATGCTTTCGGTGGCCCTGGGGCTGTGTGTGCATGCATGCGTGACGTTGCCGCTGTTGGTCCGGGTGTTGGGCCGGCGGTCGCCGCTGGAGTTTGCCCGAGCGATGAGTCCGGCACTGTTGACGGCGTTTTCGACGGCATCGTCGAACGGCACGCTTCCGCTGACCATGGGC
>RFHO01000490.1 GCA_003696385.1 Planctomycetota bacterium
GCCGCTCCCCGGGCTACCCGAGCTGCTCGATCAAGCACCGGTCGTCGAACGCTCGGCCGCATCGGGTGGCCATCCGCGGGCGGCAGGTCCGTGACACGCCGAACCTCTCTCGTACCGGATCGCGTGCAGCGTCGTTCGAGGCCGTGGCTGACCGATCCCGTGACCGGTCGGCCCCACGCCGATCGGTGCCCTCATCCAACGCTTCGGGCACCGGGAACGTACGGGAGGGGCGTCCCGGAGGCTTCCGGCTGCAAATCTCGGCCTGCGCTGGTATACATTCCAACTTTCCACGACGCACAGGGGGTGCGGCGGACCGCGCCGCAGCCGGCCGGACGCGACCCGCGCCCGCAGTCATGCTCGCGCCGTATCCACCCCGACGGCGCGTTCGACCGACAATTTCAGTGAGACGAAGCCATGTCGAGTTCCGAACCGGTCATCCAGATCAACAACCTTACGAAGATCTATCGCGACTTCTGGGGCCGCAAGAAGGTCCGTGCAGTCAATGCGCTGAGCCTGGATGTGTACAAAGGCGAGGTGTTCGGACTGCTGGGACCCAACGGATCCGGCAAGACGACGACCCTCAAGCTGCTGCTGGGACTGCTGTTCCCCACCGAGGGCGAAATCAGGGTTCTGGGCAAGCCGGCGGTGGACGTGGAGAAGAACGAGCGGATCGGCTACCTGCCGGAAGAATCGTACCTGTACCGGTTTCTGAACGCCGAGGAAACGCTCGACTTCTACGGCCGGCTGTTCAACATGCCCGCGGCTGAACGGAGGCGTCGCACCGACGAACTGATCGAACTGGTCGGCTTGCAGCACGCCCGCAAGCGGCAGTTGAAAGAATACTCCAAGGGCATGACCCGTCGGATCGGGCTGGCTCAGGCGCTGATCAACGACCCCGACCTCGTGCTGCTGGACGAACCCACCAGTGGCCTGGATCCGCTGGGCACTCGCGACATCAAGGACCTGATTCTCAAACTTCGCGACCAGGGCAAGACCGTCGTGATGTGCAGCCACCTGCTGGCCGACGTGCAGGACGTGTGCGATCGCATCGCGATTCTGTACGCCGGTGAGCTGAAGGTGGTCGGCCGCGTCGATGAACTGTTGAAGGACCGCGGCGTGACCCAGCTGCTGACCACCCGGCTGCCCGACGCGGCCATCGAAGACATCAAAGGGGTGTTGGCGAAGTACGACGCCGAACTGCTCCGGGTCGACCACCCCACGTCGGATCTGGAAGAGCTGTTCCTGAAGATCGTCAAGGAAAGCCGCGAGCGTCCCGGCCGCCGGTTCGACGCGGAAACCGCCGCAGCCTCCGTCGCGACGACCAGCGAGCCTGCGACCGAAACAGGCGACACGGTGCACTGACGGCGGACCGGCCGGGCCGCCATCGAGCGTCGGGCCACCGAGCACACGCCCGCCGTTCACCAAGGCGCCGGGACTGCAAACCCGCGCATCGGAGATCGGAGCAGTCCGGCGCGGCGCGAAACCCGCGTGATGAGCCGTTTCCCCAGGGACCGTTGACTAAGGACAACCGACCAACGCCATGACCTTCGATCCGGTACCCTTTGAATTCGGCCCGGCCATCCTGCACTGGGCCGCGGCCTTCGGCAGTTTCGTTCTGGTCGCGCTGCTCGTCGTGCTCGGCGTGTGCACCGCATTGTTCGGCCTGTCCGGCCCACGGCTGGTCGGACAGGCTCTCCTGCGGGGCGCCAACGACTTCCTGCGGCTGTCTCCGCGGCGCGTCTTCGCGCTGGCGCAACTGACTTTCCGCGAGGCCATCCGCCGCAAGGCCCTGCTCGTCTTCGCCGTCTTTGCGGCATTGTTCATGTTCGCCGGGTGGTTTCTGTCCGAAGCAGGCGAACGCACCGAAGACCAGGTCAAGGTTTACGTGTCGTTCGTGCTGACGACCGTCTCGTGGCTGTCTTTTGCCGTGATCCTGCTGCTGAGCTGTTGGGGACTGCCCGAAGACATCCGTCTCCGCTCACTGCACACGGTGGTCACCAAGCCTGCCCGCCGGAACGAAATCGTGATCGGACGGATGCTCGGGTTCATCGGCATCGGCACGCTGATCGTCGCCGTGATGGGTCTGATCGGTTACGTCTGGATCCAGCGCCAGGTGCCGCCGGACGTGCCGCTTTTCTGCCGCGTGCCCGTCTATGGCACCCTGACGTTTCTGGACCGCGAGGGGCGGCCTGCCGAACGCGGCATCAACACCGGCGACATCTGGGAGTTCCGCAGCTACATCGAAGGCGCGACCAAGGCGCGGGCGATCTGGCGGTTTCCGATCACCCGCGAAAGCGACGAGTTGATCCTGGAATCCCGGTTCGAAGCCTTCCGCACACACAAGGGCAAGATCGGTCAGACCCTCCAGTGCAAATTCGAGCTGGTCAACCCGGAAACCGGAGTGCTGGTGGAACTGCCGACATTTCAGGTCCGCGAGTTCCACACCAACCTGCACCGCATCCCACGCAAGCTGACATACACGGATCCCAAGACACGCCAGGTGCGCAAACTGGATCTGTACGACGATCTGGTGCATCAGGGAACGCTCGAAGTACGGGCGCGGTGCCTGGATGTGGGTCAGTTCATCGGGATGGCGCGGCCGGACCTGTTCATCCGGCTGCCGAACCGATCCTTCGCGGTGGGCTTCAGCAAGGCGGTTCTGGGCGTGTGGCTGGTCACCGTGCTGATCGTTCTGCTGGGTGTGACGGCGAGCTGCTTCGTGAAGGGTCCGGTGGCCACGCTGTTGACTTTCACCTTTCTGCTGGTCGGTCAGGGCTTCCGTGATCTGCTGGATCGTATTGTCGCCCACGAACAGCTCGGCGGAGGTCCGCTGGAGTCGATCTATCGCCTGGTCACGCACCTCAACGAGCAGGTTCCGCTTCCGGAAGGGCCCCAGTATCGCGTGATGCAGGCCATCGATAGTGTGTTCAACAACTGTCTGTGGCTGGTGCAGCACGTCGTGCCGGACTTCCGTCCCTTTCGGATGTCACCGTACGTGGCCAATGGCTTCGACGTACCATGGTCGGCGGCACTGGCCCCCAGCCTGGCGATCGTGCTGGCCTACGTCGTGCCGTGCCTGTTGATCGGATACTTCGCGCTCACCTACCGGGAGCTGGAAGCGAAATGAACAAGCTGTCCTCGCAGCAACGCAAGATCGTCTATGTGCTGATCATTGCGATTCTGATGGTGCCGATCATCTTTCTGGGAATGCCCGCCACCGGCGATCCCGGAGGTACCGGCTCGCGCGGCACGCTTGCGCGGCTGCGCGAAGAGTACGACCTGGGCGAACAGACGCTGGGCAAGATCGATCCGGCCAGCACGACGATGAACCTGATGCTGCTGGGGATGCGCGGCGTGGCCGTCAATCTGCTGTGGCTGCAAATGGAGGAGCAGAAAAAGACCAAGCAGTGGGCCAAGATGCGGGCCACGACCGAATCCATCATCCTGCTGCAGCCGCACTATCTGCAGGTCTGGGACTTCAACGGCTGGAACCTGGCCTACAACGTCTCGGCCGAATGGGACGCCGTCGAAGACCGCTACTACTGGGTCAAGGAGGGCGCCAAGTTCTACATGCGGGGCGTGGAGCGCAACAAGAACTTCGCGGAACTGTACTTCAAGACCGGAGCAATCCTCGGGCAGAAGATCGGTCGCTCCGACGAATGGCGTCATTTCCGCCGCTTCTTCCTCGACGATCCGTTGATCCTCGATCCGGTCACCAAACAGCCCAAACACGTGCCGGATCCGGTCCTCAATCCCGCCGGCAAGGACAACTACCTGGTCGCTCGGGAGTGGTACCTGGAAGCCAACCGCGTCGAGGAGGAACACGATCAGCACGTGATGATGCGGTGCCTGTTCCGTTCCTATCCGGCGCGATCGTTGCTCGACTATGCCGACGCACTGCAGCGGGAAGGCATCTTCGACGAACGCGCCCGCACCGCGTGGGAACGGGCCTTCAAGGCGTGGGTCACCGAATACGGTCAGATGTATTTCGACCGCCCGACCTGCCGCCTGAAACAGGAAGTCAACAGCGAGGAAGACATCGAAGAACTCGTGCGGCTGAATCGCTCGCTGGACAACGAAACCTACCGCAAAGCCACCAAGGCGACCGTCCTCCGCGAGCTGGTCCGCACCCAGAACATCACCAACTACCGTTACTGGCGAATGCGGGCGCTCGCGGAGGCCGAACCCGACATGGTTGCCGCTCACCGGGCCATCTACGAAGGCGAACAGGCCTTTCGCGACGCCGACCACGACAAGTGCCGCCGCCTGATGCTGGAGGGACTGCGACGCCTGCAGAACGTCATCTCCAAACCCGAGTTTCGCGACCTCGCACAGGACAACGACACGGTCGAGGAAGCCATGTGGGCCATCCTGTTATGGAAGAAGAGCCTGCAACTGCTGGGCGAACCGGTTCCGCAGAATTATCCTCTCAAGAGCATCTGGGACGCCTACCCGCACTTCATCCCACAGATCAACGAGCGGCTGCAGCGGCTGTACGTGGAGTAGCGCCGGGCCCTCCGAAATACAGCAACCGGCTTGGCGGTGTCGCAATCGCCTGCGATCGCATCGCCGGGCCGCGTCGTCGCGCCCCGGCCGCACGTCCCATTGGAGTCTCCCCCTGTGTACGGTCCTCCGAACCGCCGTATTGCCACCACCGCTGCTGACGCCAACCGATCAACGATCATTGATTCGACCGCCGCTCTGTGGCAAAATCGGCGCATGGCGGATCCATTCGAGGCCTGACGGACCGAAGTCGTCGCTCGGCACATCGCGGCGACGCAGAGTCGGGCCGTTCCTGCAGGAAAGGAGCAAGGCCATGCTCACGTTCTACGGCAAATCGAATGCGTACTGCGACGGCGTGCGACGGCGTGAGTTTCTCCGCGTCGGCGGACTGGCCGTGGGAAGTCTGACGCTGGCCGACCTGCTGCGCCTGGAGGCGGCCGCCGGCCCGCGAGCGACCGGGAAATCGATCATCAACATCTATCTGCCCGGTGGCCCGACGCACATGGATACGTTCGATCTGAAACCCGACGCACCGAAAGAGTACCGGGGCGAGTTTCGGCCCATCGCCACGACGGCTCCGGGACTGGAAATCTGCGAACTGATGCCGCGTCTGGCGACTGTGGGACAGCATTTCTCGGTGATCCGCTCGGTCGTCGGCATGCGGAACGAACACTCCCCACGTCAGTCGGATTCCGGTTGGTCGGAGCGGGATCTGCGATCGATCGGGGGCCACCCCGGCATCGCGTCCGTAATGGCGAAGGTTCTCGGCTCTTCGCAGACGACGCCGCACGGCGTGGCACCGACGTCCGTCGACATCACCGGCTGGACGCGGCCCGGCTTTCTCGGGCAGACGTTCGCGGCCTACCGGCCCGATTCGATCGGCCGATCGAATCTGCGGCTGAACGGCAATGTCACCCTGAATCGGCTGGCCGACCGGCGTTCGCTCTTGAAAGAACTGGACCGCCTGCGCAGCGACATCGATCGCAGTGGCATGATGGACGCCGTCGACAGCTTCACCGGCCGCGCGCTGGATCTGGTGGCCTCCGGCTATCTGGCCAAGGTGCTGGATCTCAGCAACGAGGATCCCCGGACCGTCGAACGCTACGGGATCACGCAGCGGCGCGATCTGGACCGATTTCTGATGGCGCGGCGTCTGATCTGCGCCGGTGTCCGGTGTGTGGCGCTCTCCTGGGGAGGCTGGGACACGCATGGCAACAACTTCCAGACGATGCGCAAGCAACTGCCGGCCCTCGACACGGCTCTGACCGCCCTGATCGAAGACCTGGATGCGCACGGACGTCTGGACGACACGATCATCATGATGTCCGGCGAGTTCGGGCGAACGCCGCGGATCAACGGGAACGCCGGACGGGATCACTGGCCGGCTGCGGCCTTCTTCTTCCTGGCCGGCGGCGGCTTTCGCCATGGACAGGCCATCGGTTCGACCGACCGACTGGGGCGCGTCCCGCAGGATCGCCCGGTACACCTGCAGCACATTTTCACGACCGTTTACAAGCAGTTGGGGATCGATCCAGATTCCGTGCAACTCCGCGACCCCAACGGACGACCGCAATACCTCGTTGCAGAGCGCCAGGTCATTCACGAACTCGTGTGACCGCGATCCGCTCTGCGCCCCGGCACACACTCGGTCGGAGAAGCGACGGGTGCGGTACACCACGCGGACATGCGTTGCAGCGGCACGTCTTCGCTTCCGCTGCCGCCGACGTTCGCCGACGTTTGTGCCGGTGTGTTCCGGACGGAGACGCGGACCGCGGGCCAGACCTGAACATGGATACATAAGGGAAAAGAACCCCCGAAACTCAGGGATTGTTGGGTTTTCTGCGCCGTTGACAAGGCCCATACTTCGCATGGTGGATGGTGTCTGGGCCCCGCCGGGGAGCCCGCAGGACTGTGTGCTTTGACAGCACGCGGCTGCGGACGAACGAGAGACTGGACCAACTTTCAGGGAAGAGTTCCTCAGGCCGCCGGTTCGACGACCGGCGGCCTTTTTCCTTGCGCGGTCGGCTCCCTCCACGCCTCGCCCGCAACGCTCAGAGCGGCACCGGCGGCCCGCGTGTTTGACACGACGCCGTGGTGACCTACTGTTGCGGTGGGTCAACCTCGTGAGCCGTCGAAGCGGTTCGAACGACAGCACGCCGGGTGACTGGGCCCTGTTGCACTCCGTGCGAGCGCTGCTGCGGGGACCGCGGAGTGCGCAGCCGGGAAGTCACTTCTTTCGGAATTGGCAGAGCAATCGCTGTCGATGTCCAGTCCTGCCGCGATCACCGATCAGTTGCTCGGCCAGGGGCCGGTGATGCACAGCAGCCATCCGATGGATTCTTCCCGGATCCTGCTGGGGCTGATGACATTGTCGAGACAGGCGGAGCGGGGGAACCGGGCGCGTCAGGGGGGCGACTCCCTGGACGGTGTCATCTCCAAGGGCGTGCTGCGCAGTCTGCTGAGCGCCCTGCACTTTCGCGATGTCGCCACCGTCCGTCACGCTCGTCGGACGGCGATTCTGGCCACATCTCTGGCGGATTATCTGGGCTGGGAGGGCCGGCCGCTGAAGATTCTGGAAGTGGCTGCGCTGCTGCACGACATCGGCAAGATCGGCGTTCCGGACAGCATTCTTCTGAAGCCGGGGCCTCTGAATCCGGACGAAGCCGAATTGATGGCTCTGCACTACAACATTGGCATCGACGTACTGCAGGCCTGCCGCGTGGACCGTGAAGTGGTGGAAATCGTCAGCCAGTCGAACCACCGTTTCCACGCGATGGAAGGGCGACGCGTGGGGGCGGACATCCATCAGGGGGCGCGGATCCTGCGGGTGGCGGATGCCTACGACTCCCTGGCCACCGACCAGGTCTATCGTGCGGCACTGCCGCACGAGCAGATCATGAAGATCCTCAATGAGAACATCGGCACGCAGTTCGATGGCAACATCGTCTGTGCCTTGGGCCGGTACATCGAACGCGAGGGGCCGCCGTTTTCGAACGATCCGAACGATTTCGGGCGAGCCGGCCCGTTGCGTGCTCCCGTTCAGGTGCAGGATGCCCTGGAAGCCAGCTCACTGTGCCACATCTTTTCGTACCTGTACCTGCTGGAAAGCCTGTACGACGGCTTCTACCTCGTCGATTCCGACCTGCGTTTCGTCGTCTGGAACCGCGGTGCCGAGAAGCTGCTCGGGTACCCTTCGCAGGAAATGCTCAACCGCGTCTGGACACGGCGGCTGATGGCCTATGCGGATCGCTATGGCGAACCGCTCAGTGATCGCGACGTTCCCTTGCGGGCCGTCGTGGAATCGGGCAAGCCGTCGACCAGCGAAGTCCGCATCCAGCACTGGAACGGACACTGGGTCAGCGTCGAAGTGCAGTCGGTGCCGCTTCTGGACGAACACGGCCAGTTGCAGGGCGTGGCGGAGATTTTTCGCGACCTGTCTCGGGCCCACAAACAGCCGCAGGGGCTGCAGGAATTGAAAGTGGCGGCCAGTCGCGACGCGCTGACCAATGTCGCCAACCGCGGGGAGCTGGAAACGCAACTCGCGCTGGCTCTGAAAGAATACAACGCCTCGGACAGCGCCGAGCCGTTCAGCGTGATCTTTCTGGATGTCGACCACTTCAAAGCGTTCAACGACACCTACGGACATGCAGTGGGCGATCAGGTGCTGGTCACCGTCGCCCGACTGCTGCAGACGGAAACGTATTCGGGCGAATTGATCGGGCGCTACGGCGGGGAAGAGTTCGTGGTGCTGTGTCCGGCCACCACGCTGGACGTGGCCTTCAAGCGGGCCGAGCGGTTGCGGCTGGCGATCGCCAATACGCGGCTGCCGGAGCTGCCGGACGTGCAGATCACCGCATCCTTCGGGGTGACCGAGGTCGAACCCGGAGATTCGGTCGAAAGCATTCTTCGGCGCGCCGACAAGGCCTTGTACATGGCCAAGGAGTCCGGCCGCAACCGCACCTGTCGCCTGACCAATTCCGACCTGGTTCTGCGGCATCGACCGAAGAAACAGGAGGGATCCCGTGACGACGATCCGTGGTCGTTCCGGTCGACGTTCGCCGCGTGCACGGTCGCCGACATGGTCGTGTACAAGCTGAGGGGCTTCGTCGAAGAAACTCAGGCCAAGCTCCGCAACGTCACGCAGGGCACCGCCGAGTTGCAAGTGGGCTCCTGCCCGTTGCTGAAACGGTGGGGATCCAGGCCCGAGAAACAGCCTGTTCTCGTTCATATCGAAATCGGCAAGACAATCACGCGCATCGGGGCCCGCGGCATCCCCGCCTCCCGCCAGGTGGAGATCCACGTCCGCATCACGCCGATCGGCAGGCCGAAGGACGCAGAGACATTCCACCGTCGCGCCCGCGACGTCTTCCGCACGCTGCGGTCGTATTTCGTAGCTTGAATCGTTCCGCAGAGCAACGGCGGAACCTCCTCGTGCGACCGTGGACCGTGATGGTTGGCGGGCGCAACGACTTGCCGTGCAGGCTGGTGAGGAACTGAGTTCGCGTGCGACACTGTTTCGCGACGTCTCGCACACACGCCGCCAGCGGCGCGCAGGAACCTCGCCGGGGGGCCGCTTTGAATCGTAGGAAGAGGCGGGTAGTATCTGCACGGTCTACCGCCGACGCCCGTGTGCAACGCGTGCGGCGGCGTCGCCCTCTGCCGCACGCGGATTACCGGTATGCGTCCGCGGCGTGTCCGCTGCCGGGCGGATCTCACAACAACCCGAGGCGGCCGACCGTCAGCAACCAGACTTCGCGCAGCCACCATGCGATCATCCTGGCTGAATGCCCCCAACATCGTCACGCTCAGTCGGCTCATCCTCGCCGGTGCCCTGTTCGTCCTGATCGATCGGGGGTATTCGTGGACCGCGGCCACCGTGGTGTTCGTCATTGCTGCGGCCACGGACGCTTTGGACGGCTACCTGGCACGGCGCTACGGACTGGTGACCACGCTGGGGCGGATTCTCGACCCTTTCGTCGACAAGATCATTGTCTGCGGGAGTTTCGTGTTCCTGCTGGCACACGCACCGAAGTCCGGAGTCAATGCGTGGATGGTCCTGGTGATCCTTGCGCGGGAGCTGTTCATCACCAGTCTTCGCGGCTACCTTGAAAGACAGGGGCGAGACTTTTCGGCCGCCTGGAGCGGCAAGGTCAAGATGGTCGTTCAGTGCCTGGCTGTGGGGTTTGCGTTGCTGTCGATGGAACCTTCGGTGCGGCTGTCAGGGCTGTTGGCGCTGCGCGACGCGCTGCTCTGGGGAGCCGTGGCCATCACCATCTACAGCGGGATCGACTACTGCATCCGAGCGGCTCGGATGATGAAGCCGGAGACGGAATGATGCGACGCGCCCGGCCGACTCGCGCCGCGGAGAATCGGGTGGCGCGGCGGCGGTTCCTTCTGACCGCCTCCGCCGGGCTTTGTGCCGCTCTGCGACGGTCGACCCGTGCCGCCCCGGCTGTTTTCGGCGAGGAAGAGGTTTCGGCGGAACGGTTTCGGTTCCGCGACGGCGTGCAAACGCGGACACTGGTGGCCCGCGTGCTGATCGAAGCGGCCGACGGCGGCGTGCTGCTGGAGAGCCGGGACCAACGGTACTGGGTGGTCCAACCGGACGAGCTGCTCGAACGCCGTGCGGCCGACGCCCCGTTCGCCTATTTCGACGCCAAATCTCTGGGAGCCGCTCTGCAGCGGGAAGCCGCGGAGGCCGGCGTCCGCCCGCCGTTCGACGTCGTCGCCACCCGCCGTTACGTCATCTGCACCAACGCCGGCAGCCGTTACGCGGAATGGTGCGGCGCCCTGTTCGAACGTCTGATGGCCGGCTTCACGACGCATTGGCGGTCACGGGTGCTGCGGCTACACCGCCCGCCCGCGCCGTTGCCGGCGATCGTGCTGGCGGATCGTTCGGAATTCGACCGGTACGCCGAGACGCTGGTCGGCCGCCTGGATCCGAACGTCCACGGCTTCTACTCACCGGTGACCAACCGGATGGTCCTGTACGATCTGACCGCGTCGCCGAACGAACCGCCCGCGCGGAGCTGGGCCGACATCACGCGCAAGCTGGCCGCCGATCCGTTCAACATTTCGACCGTGGTCCACGAAGCGACGCATCAGATCGCTTTCAACAGCGGCATGCACCGGCGGCTGGCCGACACGCCGCCCTGGCTGGTCGAGGGCATGGCGATGTACTTCGAAACACCCGACCTCAACAGCCGCAACGGTTGGCGGACGATCGGCCGTCCCAATCCGTGGAGGCTGCGTCCGTTCTTGGCGGCGGCCCGGCGCGGTCGCATCCTGCCTCTGGAGGACTTCGTCACGGCGCAGGAAGTGTTCGCCGATCCGCAGACGGCACCTCTGGCGTACGCTCAAGCCTGGGCCCTGACGTACTTCTTGATCAAGACGGCACGCAACGACATGCTGCGCTATCTCCGGACGCTCAGCCGTTACGCACCGCTGATCGAGCGCTCCGACGAACAGAAACGAAAAGACTTCACCGCGGCTTTCGGCACAGACTTCGCGGCATTGCAACGCAGCTTTCTGGCGTACATGAGCAAGCTGGCCATGCGGTAGCTGCACCGACGAACACGGGCCGCCCCGCCGCAGCGGTCCGCAGGCGTCGGCGATGCCGCCGGCCGGTCCGTGGGCTTGGAACCTCGCCAAACCGCGGCCGCTCGACGGTGGCGCCGCCGCGTGTCACGCGTACGACGTATGACCGTCCGCTTTCCGCAACACTTCGACTGCTTGCGTTCGCCGACCGTGAGCCGCATTGCACCAGCGACATGCCCGCCATGACCACCATCACATCCACCGCGAACCTGCGAAACTCGCTTTCCGAACCAGCGTCCGACGCCGCCGGGCCAACCACGGCGGATTGGGTGCGTGAACTGGAATCGACGCTTCGGTCGTGGCGCCATCCGCAGATCGGCCACGACGAGCTGTTCGCTCGCGAAGAACGCAAACAGCTGTCGATTTGCCGCCGACGCGTTTCCCCGCAGTCGGCAACCGTCGCTTTCGTCAGCTATGAGAATCCGTTCGGCCGCGCCGGCGGAGTCTTCGCCGTGGCCGACAATCAGACCCAGTCGATGCGCCGCAACGGTCGTCGGGTGCTGGTTCTCTCGCCGCTGCACTCGCGGTTGCGTACGGCGCCGACTCCCGCCCACCTGAGGCTGGCGGGACAGTGCGAGGTCCCGTTCGGCGCGCACACCGTGCCGGTGGAGATCCACGAGCACATCCGGGCGGGTGTGCGATGGATCCTGCTGAAGGCGGCCGGGTTTTTCGAAGCCGGCGGCGGACCGGATCGGAGCGATCCCTATCGGCACGACGACGAACACCGGTTGTTGATCGACAGCCTGTTCTTCGGCAAGGCCGTGCCGTACGTGCTGGCGGCACTGGAACTGCGTGACAACGTGGTCGTGCAACTGAACGACTGGGAGACCACGGCTGCGGCATTTTCGGTCAAGGACGCCCTCCTGCGGCGTCAGCTCCGCAGTGCCGTCGTCGTCCTGACGATGCACAACCCCTACGACCGCGGCGTCACGAAGGAGGAAATGAGCCTGGTGACTCCGCGTGCGGCGGCGTTCCGCGAACCGCGGCACACCATGTATCAGTACTGCCTTCCGCTGGTCGATGGCCCGATCGTCACCGTCAGCCGGCGGTTCGCGGAAGAATTCACCACCGATCCGCTGCAGACACGGTTCTTCGCCGATCACTTGCAGGATTTGTTCACGCGGATGCAGGTGGTGGGCATCGACAACGGACTGTTCGGGGAATGGCGTCAGCCGTTCTCGGAACTGGCCGTCGAGGAAGCAGCTCTGGGAATGCCGCAACGCATCCTGGCCGAAAAGCGGGTGCGCCGCCGCCTGATGCTCGATCTGTTGAGTGAGTACACGGACCCACGCTGCCTGGGCGTTCTCAATGGGCATCACGGTCGACCGTTGAGGGAACTGCCGGACGAGATTCCCGTGTTCATGATGTTTGGCCGCTTCGACCCGGCACAGAAAGGATTCGATCTGCTGTTGCGGACGATCGAGTCTTTGCCACAGGGTCTTGCCCGGTTCGTGATCGCCACCATCGCCCACGACACGGCTTCGCCGTTCTTCGCCGACCTGGCGGAAGTCGCGGAGCGGCGGCGGGGTGAGCTGGTCGTGTACCCCTTCCGGATGGAAAAAGGCTATCGCGAAGTCCTCGCAGGAGCGTCGTACGTCGTGATGCCCTCGCTGTACGAACCGTTCGGCGGCGCGACCGAAGCGTTCCTGGAAGGCACGCCCGTCGTGGCCCGGGCCACCGGCGGACTGGCCCAACAGGTCGTCGATCTCGATGAACACCCCGAACGCGGCAGTGGATTCGCGTTCCGCGAGCGCGCACCGGATACGCCATACGATTGGCACGCCATTCAGTACGCCGCCACCCCGCTGGACCGAATGCGCGTGCCCTACTACGGACGGATGGTCGCCGGCCTGGTGCAGAGTTTGACCCGGGCTGCGGATCTGTACCGTCGTGCTCCGGCAGCCTACGCGTCGCTGCTGGCCGGCCTCGACACTCACGCCGCGCAGTTCCGCTGGGAAGACAACCTGGCCGCGTACCTCCTGGTTTACCGCGCCGCGGTGCGGTGGTGAACGCGAGCTGGTGCGTCACACGGACGCACAGCAGCGTGCCCCGCAAGTCGGCACGTCGATCCGACGGCCTCTCGCTCTGAAGGTGCGCCGTGCCGATGCAGCCATGCGGTCCGCCGGCGCCACCGGCGCGGCTCCATCGTCGGCCGTGACGATACGGGCGGCCTGCGGAGGCTCCTCCGCTGCGGTGCGTCAGGCTTCGCCCTCGCCGAATGATTCGGTGGTGAACCGGAACGCCTGGATGCCCGGCGCCCAGAAGTCCGCGGGCAAGCCGGCCTTCAGCTTCACGTGCCGCACGAACGTCTGTGGGTCCGGCAGTTCCTCCCACACCGCAGGCAGCAGCAGCCCGCGGTGCGGCCCATACTGCAGAATCAGCCCATCGATGCCCGGGCGAATGACCTGCAGCAGCTCCTGTTCGGACCGCACAGGCAGTGGTTCGACGGGGCTGAGCACGGAAATGTGAACGTCGAGCAACGGGTACTCGTCCGGGGTCAGCGGGGGGAACCGCGGATCGCGGAAGGCCGCATTGAACGCATTCACCGCAACGTCGTGAACCAGTGGCCGAACTGCCTCGACCGATCCGATACAACCCCGCAGCCGCCCGCCGATCCGCAGCGTCACGAACGACGCGCCGGGCGACTGCAGAAGCGCCGAGAACCGCCGGGGGTCGACCACCAGCGGCATGCCGGTCCGCAGCCCGTTCTCGATCGAGGCGCGAGCCACGCCCAGCAACTCACGGCGTTCCTCCGCAGAAAACCGCCGACCGGGTTCTTCGCGATCAATAGACGGCATAGGCTCCGTACCCCACCACTTGCGACTTGTCGCCGGCCGTATCCCCCGAGTTGCGCAGATCCAGCGTCCGCACGGTCAGACCGCGCTCGGCCGCCACGGCCAGCAGGCCGCGAATCCCCGCATAACCGCACGCACGGTCGCCCGACAGCGCATCGTACCGGCAGGCTTCGATCAGACGGGACGTCTCCGCGTCCACCTGCCGGGCCGTCCAGTAGTCCAGGTAATGGCTGAGGTCGGAACTGACGACGATCAGCGTTTCGGGACCGCCCCACAAAACTTGTATCACCGCGGCCACGTCCGCCGTCGAGGCCTGCCCGACCGCGAACGGAACCAACGTGAACTCCTCCAGCACACGCTGCAGGAACGGTAGATGCACCTCCAGACTGTGTTCGCGCCGGTGGGCCTCGTCCAGCGGTGCCACCTGGGGAAGCCGCTCGGCCGCCGCCACTGCTTCGCGATCGACCGGCACGCCGCCGAGCGGCGTCGAAAAGACGTCCGCCGAACTGCTCGCGAGCCCCACCAACGGCACGTAGTGCGACGGCCCGAACAAGACCACCCGGCGGATCGTCGACCGTGCCGGCCACAACGTCTTGTAGGCCGTCGCAGCAATCGGACCTGAATACACGTACCCCGCGTGCGGGGCGATCAGCGCCTTGGGCACGGGAATCGCCGGTGGATCGGCCGCAGCGAGGAACGCATCGACCATCCGCTGCAGCTCCAGCGGTGATGCCGGGTAGAACATACCCGCCACCGCCGGCGGACGCACGCGTTGCCGACCGGTGATCACGGCCATCGTTGCTCCCTCCCCCATTCGAACGATTCGCGGTCAAGAAGTTCGGAACCCGACGACAACGGCACGCACGTTGCACAACAAAGCCGCCACGCATGGGATGTGACGAATTGGCGCGCCTTCGACATTGTTGCTTCGCAGAGCAAACGCCGTTCCACTCCGCGTCGCGGCATCACGCGACCTGCGCGATGGACGGCATGCCGACGTCACATTGGCCGTTGCGGCGAACACCGGCCGCCGGGGCTCGCCGCGGGCCGAAGCACCGGCGCAGGTTGGACGCCGATAACGGGCACCACCGGTTGCTCGCCGCCACCGTGCCGGAACAATGAATGGTTCGGCAGCGAAGTCCGCCCGGAGCTGACGGCCGCGAGCACGGCGTTTCGGTGTCGCGCCGGTTTTCGTTCCGCGAAGCGGCGCAGCGCGACCAGCGAGCCGCGCCGCGGGCCGCCGGACGGCTGGCAACGAATGAGGAGGGAGAGGGATGAACGAGGAACGCCCCATCAACGCCCAGACCACAGAGGCGAACAACGAACTGGAAAAACGCACGGCGGCTCAGTTCGTGACGGATCCGGAACTGAGCCTGGAGTCGCCGTTCGTGGTCCCCACGAAATACTGGCACCGACTGGACGACGGCCGCATCCAGTGTGATGTGTGTCCGCGATTCTGCAAGCTGCGGAACGGCCAGCGCGGCTTCTGCTTCGTCCGCGCCTGTGTGGACGACCAGATCGTGCTGACCACCTACGGGCGCTCCAGCGGCTACTGCGTGGACCCGATCGAAAAGAAACCGCTGAATCACTTCCTGCCGGGAACGCCCGTGCTGTCGTTCGGAACGGCCGGCTGCAACCTGGGCTGCAAGTTCTGCCAGAACTGGGACATCAGCAAGTCACGCGAAGTCGATACGCTGGCGGATCAGGCGTCTCCGGAGCGGATCGCTCAGGCCGCCGAAGCCCTTGGCTGCCGGAGTGTCGCCTTCACGTACAACGATCCGGTGATCTTCCTGGAATACGCCATCGACGTGGCCAAGGCGTGCCATGAACGTGGTATCAAGACGGTCGCCGTGACCGCAGGGGAAATCTGCCCCGAACCGCGGAAGGAATTCTTCGCCCACATGGACGCCGCCAACGTCGACCTGAAGGCGTTCACCGAACGGTTCTACCGCGAGATCTGCCTGGGGCACCTCGAGCCCGTCCTGGACACGCTCAAGTATCTGAAGCACGAGACGGACGTCTGGTTCGAAATCACCACCCTGCTGATCCCGGGCGAAAACGACTCCGACGAAGAAATCGACGCCATGACCAGGTGGGTCGTGGAGAACCTGGGACCGGACGTGCCGCATCATTTCACGGCGTTCCACCCGGACTTCCGGATGCTCGACAAGCCGCCCACACCACCGGAGACGCTCAAGCGTGCCCGCCGGATCGCCATGCAGAACGGCCTGCGGTACGTCTACACGGGCAACGTCTACGACCCGGAAGGCCAGACCACCTACTGCCACGTTTGTGGCCAGGTGCTCATCGGGCGAGTCAACTACGACATCACGGCATGGAACCTTTCGCCCGACGGCTGTTGTACTCGCTGCGGCACGCGGTGCGCCGGCGTGTTCGAACCGCAGCCGGGCAACTGGGGCAGCCGACGCCTGCCGGTTCGGCTGAGCGCCCTCGGACAGACCCGCTGACGGAGTTCCCCGAAGACCGCAACGCACCGCGCCAGCAGACGCAAAAGCAGTGGGACGGGAGGGCTCTCGCGCCGCTGCAGACCCCCGGCACGCTCCGGTTCCCCGCGGTCGCTCGCGCGTTCGCGTTCCCTCTGCGGTCCGCCGGGCCCGCTCTGCGAACCGGATCAGCCATTCCCGGCCGACGCACCCGATGCCCCGTCGTCCGTATCCCGGCTCACCGACACCTGCTCGACCGCGTCGGCGTCCCCGGACTGCGCCTGCGCCGCACGGCCGAATCGCGGCTCGGTCCCCTGCAGCAATCGCACGATGTTGCTGCGGTGGCGGAATGCGATCAGGAGCGGTACGCCCACGCTGAACAGGGTTTCGGCCATGCGCTCGGTACTCAGCCAGTTCGGCGCAAGCAGAGCGAGCTGGACGGCACAGAACGCTCCGGCGGCAACGAGTGAGCTGAGCGAAACGATGCGGGTCAGTCCAAACGTGACGGCAAACGCCACCGCTGCCAGCGCGCACGCCAGCGGTGCCAGCACGGCGACGACGCCCAGAGCCGTCGCCACGCCTTTGCCGCCGCGGAAACACAACCAGATCGGGAACATGTGCCCCACGATCGCGGCAGTCCCGCAGAGCACGGGCAGGTGAGGACACGCGGGATCGAAGACCCGTGGCAACAGGGCCACCGGCAGCGCGCCCTTGGCGGCATCCAGCAACAGCACGACCGCACCCCAGGTCTTTCCGAGGACGCGGGCCACGTTCGTGGCGC
Organism: Planctomycetota bacterium; assembly: GCA_003696385.1. Classification (GTDB taxonomy): domain Bacteria; phylum Planctomycetota; class Planctomycetia; order Planctomycetales; family Planctomycetaceae; genus J052. The sequence continues at coordinate 17,121 of RFHO01000490.1, forward strand.
CGATGTTCCCGCTGCCCGCCCGCCGCACGTCGACGCCCGCCACGGCCCGGGCAATCAACCAGCCGAAGGGGATGCTGCCGATCAGGTAAGCCAGCCCGACGGCCGCCGCTCCCGGTATCCACGTCGGGTCCATCGCTGTGCGCTCCAATCCGCCGGCGTGGCGTGTGATCGCCGCCGCACGCCCTGTGCTCGCTCACCCACGTGCCGGCACCCACCGACCCTGCACACCGCCGGTTCACGTCGCCGAGGGCGTTCCCGCCGGGATGTCCAGAAAGTTCTTCAACAGGCGGATTCCCGGTTCGGCCGTCAGATAGCTTTCGGGGTGAAACTGGACGCCGAACACCGGACGTTCCCGATGCCGCAGCCCCATCACCTCGCGCGGGAACCCCTCGTCCTCGGTCCACGCCGTGACCTCCAGCACATCCGGCAGCGACGCTTCCGGGACGATCAGGCTGTGGTAGCGGGTGGCCGTGAATGGATTGGGCAGGCCGCGGAACAGGTCCTCGCCGGTGTGATGGATCTGCGAAACCTTGCCGTGCATCAGCCGTTCGGCCCGCACGACCGCCGCCCCGTACGCCTCGGCGATACATTGATGCCCCAGGCAGACGCCCAGCAGCGGAATCTCCGCCGGCAGCGCACGGATCAATGCCTTCGAAATGCCGGCATCTTCGGGCGTGCAGGGGCCGGGTGAGATGATCACGCGTTCGGGCCGCATCCGCAGGATCTCGTCGACCGAAATCCGATCGTTCCGCGCAACCTCGATCCGCAGCGAACGGTCGATCTCGCCCAACCGCTGCACGAGGTTGTACGTGAACGAATCGTAGTTGTCCAAAACGAAGACCACCGCGATGTCCCCGAACGTCGACTCTGTCCACCGCCCGCCGGCGCAGGACGCTCCTGCGGCACCGGCTTGCGTCTGGATGTATAACACCGCGCCGAGCAATTACAATCCAGCCGCAGCACGGAGCACCTTGGCCGCGGCCCGCCCGGTCGTGCGGCGGATGGGGACGCGATCGGCGACCAGAACACGGGGAACGCCTGGAGTGACACGCAACGAAGCACTCGACGTGGTGATCGAATCCGGCATCGTCGCCATTCTGCGGGCGGATTCGGGCGAACAGCTTGCCGCCGTGGCCGACCGGCTTTACGGCGCCGGCATCCGGGTCATCGAAGTGACCTTCACGGTGCCCGGTGTGCTGGAGGTCATCCGGGATGTCCGCCGCCGGCTGGGCGATCGCGTTCTGCTGGGCGCCGGCACGGTACTCGATGCGGAAAGCGCCCGGGCGGCGATCCTTGCCGGGGCGGAGTTCGTCGTTTCACCCGTCGTGCGGCCGGAGATCATCACACTGTGTCACCGCTACGACAAGCTCGTCATGCCGGGAGCGTTCACCCCCACCGAGGTCTTGACGGCATGGGAAGCCGGTGCGGACGTGGTGAAGATTTTCCCGGCCGACGTGGGCGGTCCGTCGTACATCAAGGCCCTGCGTGGTCCGCTCCCGCAGGTCCGCATGCTGCCGACCGGAGGCGTCAACCTGGAGAACATCGACCGGTTTTTCAGGGCGGGTGCCGCGGCCGTGGGACTGGGCAGCGCCCTGGTGCCCAAAGACGCGCTGCGTTCCGGGAATCTGGACCGCATCACGGAGCTGGCCGAACAGTACGTGGCGAAGGTCCGCTCGGCACGGACACAATCATGACCTCGTCCGCCTTGGCAGTCCGCGAGGAACCGGCCGGCCGCTCGGACGCCGTACCGTCCCCACGCCCCGGCTGCCCCGCCGTCCGCGGAGGCATCGCACGCGTTCTCGTCTCCTTCCTGTCCCTGTGTGCACTGCCCGCGTGCAGCCGCACGTTCGAAGGTCGGTGCCGCGTGGAGGGGCGCGTCACGGTGGACGGATTGCCGGCGGAAGCGGAGTTGACCTTCTATCCGCTCGATGCAGACGCGGGCCGGCCCGTGATCGTCGTGACCGACGCCGATGGCCGCTTCGTGGTCGACCCTCGAAATCCGAGGAACCAATTGCCTCCCGGACGATACCGCATCGACATCCGCGTCCGTTCCGTCCGCCCGGCGTCACAGGCATCAGCGGACAGCCCCAACCC
>RFHO01000491.1 GCA_003696385.1 Planctomycetota bacterium
CCGCGACCAGCTTCTGGAGATTGGCACTCTCGCGGGCCCATGCCTTCTGTGCGTCTTCACTCTCGACCGAAGCGTCCACGCTCTCGACACTCGTGCGCAACAGCGCCACCGCCTGGCGGGCCGCCTTCGCGTCGTCCGCCGCCAGTGCACGCTGCAACTGCAGGTACGCCCGCCAGAGGTCGGACAACTGTTTCTGGAAGGCGGTGCCGACGCCGATGCGATGCACGTGCGGAGTGCTCAAGGGTTGTACGCCGAATGCCTGCTGCAGCCGGCGAACGTGCGAACGGAGCGCGGCGAAGGCGTCCTGCAGGTCGCGGTCGGTTTTCGCGTCGCGGCCGAGAACGGCGTCGTTGGTCATCAGCATCGCCAGCTCTTTCCACATCGCCCGGGGATGGCCCCGCAGTGCAGCGGCCGGAGCGGAAGCGATGGCCTGCTGCAGGTCGGCGAAGCCCTCCCGCGCCGCCTCGTCTTCGCCTCGCAGGACCGCTTCGGCGATCCGATGATACAGGCGTTGGATACGGTGCAGGGATTGGGCGAACGCCGCCGGCACGCCGCTCGCTGCGGCGGCCGTCTGATCCGCGTGACCGCCACCGTGTCCGCCGTGTTCGCCGTGGGCGGCGTGTCCACCGTGAGCGCCGTGTCCGCCGCCGGTGCCGCCGCCTTCGGGTGTCATCATGCTGGGTTTGGCCTGGATCTGGATTTCGGCGTCCAGCTTGAAGTTGCCGCGTGTGACGACCAGTTCGCCTTCTTCCAGTCCGTGCCGGACCAGGTAGTAATCGCCGGCCCGCGGCCCCAGCACGATTTCGCGGCCTTCGTAGGTGGGCTGTCCGGGCGGCGCGAACCGTTCGTTGACCTCGACCATCAGATCGTCGATCCGCTGCCAGGCGTCGCGCAGTTCGTCCGGTGTTTTCGCCCGTGCCCCGGCGACGGCGGCGGCGGAGAGCGCATCGGCGTAGCGGCTCCACAACGCGCGTGCGAACGACGTGCCCTTCCGGTAGGGCCGATCGAGCAGTCGGGCCAGCGCCGCCATGCGTTCCCGCCCGGCGGCCAGATCCCCGGCGGCCACGGCCGTTTCGGTCTCTTGAACCGCGTTTTGCAGCCCGTCCGGCAGTTCGGGAAGCTGGACATAGACCACGGCGCGCTTCCCGGTGATCAGCGGAGCCAGGTGCGGGATGACCAGCGGCGGCGGCTGCGTGTCGGTGCTGGGCGAGACGTAACCCAGCGATTCGGCCCGGACCAGCGGCATGCCGCAGATGTCGCACACGCCCGGTTCGTCCTTGATGATCTCCGGGTGCATCGGACTGATCCATTTGCCGGCCAGGCTGGGATCCATCACCCGGCCGCCAGCCGCCACGGTGGGATGGATGGTGGCGTGGACGAACATGCCGGGCTTCAGTTTGCCCGTTTCGTTCGGGACGTTGACGCGGACCTTGACCGTTCGTGTCCGGTCGTCCAGGACGGGCTGGATGAAGGCGATGCGGCCGTGGAATTCCTCGCCGGGGTACGCTTCGGTGGTGATCGTCACGTCCTGGCCGTACCGGACCCAGGGCAGGTCGGATTCGTAGGCGTCCAGATGCACCCACACCTGGCTCAGGTCGGCGATCGTGTAGATCCGGTCGCCGACCGCCACCCGTTCGCCTTCCTGCTTCAGCTTTTCGATGACGATCCCGCTGACCGGGGCATAGATGGTGACATGGTCACTGGGCTTGTCGCGTTTTTCGATCTCGGCGATCTGTTCGGGGGTCAGGCCGAGCAGCCGCAGTTTTTCGCGTGCGGCCTCCACCAGGTCGATCCCCGAAGATTGCAGCAGGTCCGAAGTGCCCTGGTTGCGGCGTCGGCGGGCCGACCGCACGGCTTCGATCAGTTCCTGCTGAGCCGCATACAACTGCTCGCTGTAGATGTACGCCATGTGGTCGCCCTTGCGGACGGTCACGCCAGTGAAATCGACGTACAACCGGTCCAGCCGACCGGCGACCCAGGCCGTGATGTACCCCAGACGCGTCTCGTCGAAATCGACCTTGCCCACCATGGGAATGGTGTGCGTGACGTAGCGGCGTTCGACCGGCGCGACGGCCAGTTGCATCAGCGCCACCGCTTCGGGCATCAACGTGACGGTGCGCATACCGGCGGCGGATTGCGTCACCGGGATCAGGTCCATCCCGCAGATCGGACACTTGCCGGGCTTCGGTGAGCGGATCTGTGGGTGCATCGAACAGGTCCACATCGTGGGTTCGCCGGCCGTCGTGGCCCCGGCCGCTGCGATTGTGTCCGCTTCCGCCCCGCCCGGTTGACCGCTGTCCCACAGCAGCCAAATTGCCAGCGCTGCGACGACGACCGCCGCGCAGCACCAGCCCGGCGACAGACGCTTCGTAACCGCGACCAGAAACCGTTTCGGCGGCACGAACCATGAATGAGAGCTGTCGTCGCGGCGTTCGCTCATCGTGTGACCCGATTCATGGCCGGTGACCCAGAGGGCACGCGGGGTGAATGGACCGGTCTTTCTGCACCGAGCCGCCCGCGTGGCCCGGTTCGGTGAAAAAGGTGCCGCCGGACATTCGCAGCGGCGCGAGGGCGGATGCCGACGGCCGCCGCGTGCAGCATGCGAATGCGCCGGAGAGCGGCGGAAGCGGTTCCCTGCGGCGATTCTACGCCTTTTTGCTTGGGGTTGCTGGAGATTTCGGCTATTACGCTGTTGGCGTCCGACGCGAATGAGCCCGGCGCCGATCCGGAGTCTTGCCCAAGGAGCGAACGGTGTCCGATTCTCCCCGCCTGCCGGTCGACGCACTGACCCTGGCCGAGCGGTTGATCCGTTTTCCGTCGGTCAGTTCGCAGTCCAACGCGGACATCGCCGACTTTGCGGCCGAGCTGCTTCGTGGCCTGGGGTGCCGCATCGAGCGGACCGAATACGAAAACCCGCCGGGCACGGTCAAGGTGAACGTCGTCGGGAAGCTCGGCGAGGGCACCGGCGGCCTGGCGTATTTCGGCCATCTGGACGTGGTGCCTGCCGAAAGCTGGACCGGCCCCGGCGGCGATCCGTTCGGCCCGGTCGTGGAAAACGGCCGGCTGTACGGTCGCGGTGCGTGCGACATGAAAGGGTCCGTGGCGGCTTTCCTCGCAGCGGTCGCCGGCTTCGACGCACCGCTGAAGGCCCCGGTGTACATCGCACTGACCGCCGACGAAGAGGTCAACATGCGCGGTGCCGAGCACCTGGCCGCGCATTCGGCGATGTTCCGCGAGATGGTCGCGCAGGAGACCGCGGCGATCATCGGCGAGCCGACCCGGTTGCGCGTGGTCTATGCCCACAAGGGCGGAGCCGGCTTCGAAGTGGTTGCCCACGGCCGGGCGGCTCATTCCAGCACCGACCACGGCATCAACGCCAACTGGGCCATGGTGCCGTTCCTGGTCGAACTCAAGCGGCTCTACGAGCGCACGCGGACCGATCCGAAGTGGCTGAACGACGAATTCGATCCTCCCCACATCTCCCTGAACGTGACGCTGTGCGACCACAATCCGGCGATCAACATCACGCCCGAGAAGTCCGTCTGTCGGGCCATGTTCCGCCCGATGCCCGGACAGAACCCGAACGAGCTGTTGGACGAAGTCCGCGCGCTGGCCGAACGGATGGGGTTGAGCTTCGAGCCGCTGCCGTCCGCGTCGCCGGTCTACATCGATCCCGCCGATCCGTTCGTCCGCGAAGCTCTGGCCATCACCCAGACGGACCGGCCGCTGACGGTCAGTTACGGTACCGACGGCGCGCGGCTGACCGCCCTGAAGCGGATGCTCGTACTCGGCCCCGGCGACATTGCGCAGGCCCACACCGCCGACGAGTGGATCGAACTGGAACAGCTCGAAGCCGGCGTTCGGGTGTATCGCGAGTTCATCCGCCGGTTTTGCACCTGAGCAACCCGCCGGCCGGTCGATCCGCAGTCGCTGCCGCGAGGGCGTCGGATCGACGCGCGTTCGCTGGCATGCCGTTCGGGCCGCCGGTACGATTTGCGGTTCGATCCCGCCTGCCGCGGCCGCCCGTGCGGCCGATGTCGTATGTCTCACCGACGGAACCTTCCGACCCGCTGCAGCGTGCCGGAAGCAGGACACTCTCTCCGGACCTCCGCCAACCTGCCGTGGAAAGGAAACTTCGATGCTCGTACGGACTCTGCGGAGCGCCAAAGCGGTTGCCGTCGCATGCGCCACACTGTTGGCCTGGGCCACTCTCTGGGGCAGCCTGGGCTGCAGCGGGCAGCCCGGCACCTCCGACGGTGACGCCGGGCGGACGCAGTTCATCAGCATCGGGACCGCCCCCGTGGGCGGCGCGTTTCAGGTCGTCGGCGGGGCGATCGCCGAGATGCTGAACGAGCACAAGGGCGAGCACAACTGGAAGGTGCAGGCCAAGGGCACCAAGGGTTCGCAGGAAAACATCCGCCGGCTCGCCAAGGGCGAACTCCAGCTGGCCCTGTCCAACTCCGCCATCACGTACTTCGCCGTCCGCGGTGAAGCCGGCTGGGAACAGAAATACGACGTCCGGGCCGTGGTCACGATGGCCCCCAACGTGGCGATGTTCATCACGACCCGGCAAAGCGGCATCCAGTCGATCGCGGACCTGAAAGGCAAACGCGTGATCATCGGGCCGGCCGGAGCGGGCTTCGAGATGTTCGTCGGCCCGATCCTGGAGGAACACGGCGTCCGGTTCGAGGACTTCACCGTCCTGCACGATACACAATCCGGTGCCGTGGACAGCCTGGCCGACGGCAACGCGGACGCGGCGTTCCTGGGCGGCGCGTTGCCCACCGGGGCCATCGTTCAGGCCTGCAGTCAGCTCGACGTGTACTTCATCCCGTACGACCCGGACGCCCGCAAGCGGCTGATCGAGAAGTACCCGTTCTTCCAGCCCATCACGATCAAAAAAGACGTGTACGCCGACCTCGAAGCGGACTTCGAGGGACTCGACGTGGGTTCGATGCACCTGATCACGTATGCCACGCAACCGGACGACCTGATCTATGCGATCACGAAAACGATCTGGGAGCATCGAGCCGACATCAAGCACCCCGCGGCCAAGTTCATCAACGAGCAGAACGCGGCACGCAACACCGGCACGCCGTTCCACCCCGCCGCCGAACGCTTCTATCGGGAGATCGGGATCTGGCCGGAAGGCTCTTCCTTCGGCACGGACGCAGCCAGGCCCCAAAACGACGGAAGCGCCCCGCAACAGCCCGGCGGAACCGACGCGAATGGCGGCAACGAAGCCGGCTCCGGACAGGCCGCCCCGCCGGAGACCGATGAGCAGGGCGGACAGGCGGGCGGGGGAACCACGGACGAACCGAACGGTGCCGGAACCGCCGGCAGCGCGGCCTCCGGTCGATGACACCACACGATTCCCGCGAGCCGTCGCGCGGTGACGCGCCGATGGGATACGCCGCGGCGGTCCCATGTCGCGACGATGGCCGCTCCGGCGCGGGCCGCCTCGACAGCAGCCCGATGACTCGTGCATTGTCCGCACCTGGTTCCGCCCGTTTCGCTCCCCGCTGATACAGCGACAGGATCGAGGTCCGTGTTCGAACGCATCCTCAAGGCGATCGTCGTCTGCCTCGGCGTCCTGCTGAGCCTGTTCGTGATCGCGGAAGTCAATTTTCCGCGGATGCAGCAGCAGTCCGAGCTGGCCGTGTTCGTGGCGCTGGGGCTGACTCTGTGTTTCCTGACCTATCCGCTGGCGGAGCGCTTCAGGGACAACCGCTGGCTGCGCACGCTGGACGTTCTGCTGGCAGCGGCTTCGCTGTTCTGCTGCGGTTACGTCGTCGTGCAGACCGAGCCGTTGTTCAAGGACTGGTTGTGGGCAACGAACCAGTCGCTGGCCAGCCGCGCCGGAGCCGAAACGCAGTTGGACTTCGCCGTCGCTGTGTTGGGCACGGTGCTGGTGCTGGAGGCCACACGGCGGAGCATCGGCTGGATCGTGCCGCTGCTGGCCGCGGCGTTCATCGCCCATTCGTACTACTGCTATGGCAGCCAGCAGTACGGTTGGCCGCAGATGCCGGCCTGGATGCTGCCGCACGTGGGCCAGAGCCTGCAGGACATCGCGGGTACGGTCTTCCTGCAGACGCTGGGCGTGTTCGGTCCGGCCGCGCGGGTGATGTTCAAGTACGTGTACCTGTTCGTCGTCTTCGGGGCGTTTCTCGAAATCTCCGGCGCGACGCAGTTCATCATCGACTTCTCCGAAAAGCTGTTCGGCCGCAGCCCGGGAGGACCTGCCAAGGTGGCGGTGCTGGGCAGCGGATTGATGGGCTCGCTTTCCGGCAGTGCGGTCGCCAATGCGGTGACCACGGGTACGTTCACGATCCCGATGATGCGACGAGCGGGTTTTCCCGCCGAAGTCGCCGGCGGCATCACGGCCGCGGCGGCGTCCGGTGGGGCGCTGGTGCCGCCCGTGATGGGCGCCGCTGCATACATGATGCTCGAACTGGTACGTCCGGAAGTGAAGTTCCTGCAGGTCGCCAAGGCCGCCCTGATTCCGGCAGTGCTGTACTACCTGTCGCTGTACTACATCGTGCACTTCTATTCGCGGCGTGTGGGCGTGGCGACGCAGGGCGAAGCGGCGTCCGCGGCGGTCCGGATCCGCGCGGCGGACGCCGTCGTGTTCTTTGGCAGCCTGGCCGTACTGGTGGGATTGCTGGTGTTCCAGTTCACGCCGTTTCGGGCGGTGACCGGAGCGCTGGTGTTCATTCTTCTGGCGACGGCCGTGCGAAACGATCGGCAATTGAGCACACTCGGACGCGCCGGCGGGCTGGCCGTCTTCGTGCTGTTCACTCTGGCGCACCGCTGGTGGGCGGGAGCGACCGAGGCGGAAGGCCTGCGACCGCTGGTGGAAGACTGGCTGCAATCGCTGATCGTCGGCATTCTCGCGATGCTGCTGTTCGGCCTGCTGGAACGCAGTTGGCGACCGCAGGTGGCCGATGCGTTCGAGAAGTCGGCACGCAACGGCGTCTCGCTGGTCGCAGCCAGTGCCTGCGTGGGCATCATCATCGGCATCGTCCAGCAGACCGGCATCGCCCAGGATTTCGGCGCGATCATCAAGGGGCTGGTCGAGGGCTACCTGTGGCTGGCACTGGTCGGCATCATGGTGCTGTCGATCATTCTGGGCATGGGTGTGCCGTCGGTCGTGTGCTACCTGCTGATGGCCACGCTGATGGGCAACCTGCTGGAAGAGCTGGGTGTGATCCCGTTGGCCGCCCACCTGTTCATCTTCTACTTCGGCATGATGTCGATGGTCACGCCGCCGGTGGCACTGGCGGCCTATGCCAGTGCGTCGATCGCCGAGGCCCCGATCATGGCCACCGCCTGGGCGGCGTTCCGGTTTTCGCTGGTGGGTTTCACGCTGCCGTACATGTTCGTGTATCGCCCGGAACTGCTGCTGATGGGGGCCACACAGGACGATCCGGCTCCGTGGAAGCTGGTGGCGGTTTCGACAGCGATCGCGGTCATCGGTATCGTGTCTCTGGCTGCGGGACTGGCGGGCTATTTCCGCCGGCCGCTGACCGTCTGGGAGCGACTGCTGGCGTTCGCCGCGGCCGGAGCGCTGCTGTTCCCCGGCTATGCGAACCTGATCGAAGGGCTGCGGGTCACCGCGTCGGACGTCGTGGGCGCGTTGCTGTTCCTGGCATTGGTCGCCACGCAGTTCGTGTTCGAGCCCCGCTCGAACGCCGGCACTGCACCCGCCACCGTCTCGAACGAGCCGTGATGCGACAC
>RFHO01000492.1 GCA_003696385.1 Planctomycetota bacterium
CGCACAACTCGGGTCCCCGGCCCCATGGAACCGCGATCGCAGAAGCACGTCGTGAGCTTGCATCGTCCGGCGTGCGTTCCGAAACCGTCCGGCTCACCGGCAGCGATGACGCGATCGGCACCACGGAGGCCTCGGCAAGCGGAAATGGCGCAGGCGGATACGATCCCCTCGTATTCCGACGCGGTCATTCCGTCGCAACCCGGCGGGCCGCGGCGCGACACGCACCGGACCGTCCGCAACGGCCCGGAAGCACGTCGGCCCCCCGCGCCGCCGTCGTCGCACGCAGCGTGCCGCAAGCGGCGCACGCCACCGAGTCACGCTGGAGAGGCCTGCCTCGAACCACGCTCGATCGTTTGCGGGCGTATCTGCGGCGGACACGGGATCCAGTCCAGACCCTTCTGCGCGCGGTGACCGGTTCGCCCCGTCCGGCCGCGTCGCCGACATCGTTCGATCGCTCGAAACATCCTGCCGCCGACCGCTCCGCCGCCGAGCGTTTCAGCGAACCGCACGGCGACCCGCCGAACGGTTCGCTCCCAACGACACCACCGCGGGAAGTTGCCCGCACGTCGGACGCTCCGCAGCCTCCCGGCGGCGCGGCGCCATCGCACCGGCGGGCATCTGCGGCTGCCGATCCCTCGTCTTCGGAGACACGGCCGCCGGGTCTCGCACCAGCGCCACCGGCTGCGAAACCTGCGGCATCCGGAGGCAGGAAACTCGTTCGCTCCATCGCCGTCGCCGAACCCCCTGCCGCACGGCGCGGCTGGCGTCCCACGTCCCCCAATCGTCCCACCGGCCAGCGGTCGCATCGTTGAGCCACTCGCCGCTTGGCCATCGCCCCGCGCCGAGCTCGGATGCGATACGCAGACCTCCGAACACGCTCCCATTCGACCGCAACGCATCGAGCCGCTCGGGCCGATCCGGCCGGTCGGCCACAAACGCGGACGAATCGCGCAGGGAAGCCGTGCTTTTCACGGCGGTCCGCACCCGCGGGTCGCACGAATCCGGACGGCAGGGGTATAATCGATTCTGATTCGCTGACTCGTTCCGGCACCGCACCGAACGATGCCTCGCTCCAAAGCACGAGGAAAATCATGAAAACCGAATCGCGGACCAGAAGCCGCCGTACCCGTCTGATCATCGGCATGGTGGGATTCGCGCTGGCGGCGATGGCCTTGTTTCCAGTGCTCGGCGACACGCTGTTCGGCGCACGCCGCGACACCACCGAGTACCTCACGGCACCGGTGGAGAAAAAACCGTTCCGCATCACGATCCTCGAGCGCGGAGAGATCGACAGCCGTCGCAATGCGACGCTGCTGAACAGAGTGGAAGGCGTCACCACGATCATCTGGATCATTCCCGAAGGAACGGATGTCAAGGAGGGCGACCTGCTGTGTGAGCTGGACTCCTCCGCTCTGGTCGAAAAGGAAAAGCAGCAGCAGATCGCCGTCACGCAGGCGGAGGCCGACCTTCGCAAGGCCGAAGAAAACCTCGAAATCCAGAAGACTCAGAACGAAAGCGATCTGGCCGCCGCGCGTCTGGCCGTCGAGCTGGCCCAGCTCGACCTGGAAAAATACGAAAAGGGCGAAGCCGTCCAGACCGAAAACGAACTCCGCAGCCAGATCACGCTGGCCGAAGAAAAGCTCATTCAGGCCCAGGAAAACTACGAATTCACCAAGCGGCTCGCCCAGAAGGGCTACAAGACGCTCAATGAAGTGGAAACCCAGCGGATCGCCGTCCGCGACGCCGAACTGCAACTGGCGATCGCCAAAGGCAAACTCGACGTCCACCTCAACTACACCTACCCGCGAACCATCAAGGAACTGCGGGAAAAGGCGGCGGAATCCGTTCGCGAACTGAAGCGCATCGAACGCGCCGGCATTGCCGCTCTGGCCCAGCTCGAAGCCGACCTGACCGCCAAACGCCTGACCTACGAAGTGCAGCAGCAGAAACTCAAGGACCTCCAGGAACAGATCGCGGCCTGCAAAATCTACGCACCACAGGCCGGAAAGGTCGTCTATGCCAACCAGCGTTCCCGGCGCAGCGACCCGGTGCTGATCGAAGAAGGGGCGCAGGTGCGTGAACGACAGCCGATCATCAAGCTCCCCGACTTCACCCAGATGCAGGTCAACGCCCGGATTCACGAATCGAAGATCAGCGATGTTCGCGTCGGACAGAAGGTCCTCGTGCACGTCGACGCACTGCCCGATCAGGTCTTCCACGGCGTAATGGACGAAGTGGCCAGCGTGCCCGTGCCGGGCAACTGGCCCAATGTCGACCTCAAGGAATACGAGGCCACCGTCCGAATCACCGACCCGGTCGAAGTCGTCCAACAACTGAAGCCGGGACTGACCGCAAGCATGGAAATCATCGTCGACGAAGGGACCGAAGACGTGCTTCAGGTCCCGATCCAGGCCGTCGTTCCGCTGGGCTCGCGACGATTCGTCTACGTACTCACCGACGGCGGCCCGGAGCGGCGTGAAATCCTCGTCGGTCGCTCCAACGAATCCGCGGTCGAAGTCAGGGACGGCGTCGCCGTCGGCGAGCAGGTCATCCTCAATCCCAGAACCCACTTCGCGGACGAACTGGCGGCACTGGAAGCAAAGATCATCCAGGAAGAAACTGCGGCCCGAACCACTCCTCGCGACGGCCGGCGTCCAGCCACCGCAAAGCCGGCTCGCCGCGGCACGAAGCGGACGAGCCCCGCCGGACGCCGCAGTCCGGCCTCACCGTCCCCATCTCGCGACAAGGCCACGCGACATCCGGATCTCGCCCGCCCATCCGGCACCCGGCCGTCGAAACCGGATCGCAGCGGCGCCGTCGGAGGCGCCACATAGGCGCGGCCCATCGAGCGGCCGTCGACATTCACGACCAGCCGCCCGAAGTGCCGTCAGGGGCCGCGCGCCGGCCGTCGAGAAGGCGGTTCGCGGCTCGTCGCGGCGCCATTCCGAGCAATGCCATTCCCGTGCGACACGACGACATCGGCTGCGCCCCGATCCGCAAAGTCCAACGGACTCACCGTGCAGCCAGCGCATGGGCGGCGGTGGCCATTCCGCGTACGTATTCGCCGATCCGCTGAAGCAGCTCTGCGCGACCCTGCGGATCAGCGTTCGCCAGCTCCGCCACCCGGCGCACGATGGCAGATCCCACGATCACGCCGTCGGCCACCCCCCGAAGAAAGTCGATCTGCTCCGGAGAACGGATGCCGAATCCGACAGCCAACGGCAAGCGCGTGTGTTCCCGCAACTCCTTCAACTTCGACCGCAGACTGTCCGGCAGCCGGTCGCGTTCACCGGTCGTCCCCGCCACGGAAACGCAGTACAGGAAACCCCGAGCGTTGCGAACGATCTGTTGCACGCGACGCTCGGGCGTAGTCGGAGCCACCAGTTGCACCAGAGCCAGGCCGGTCGCGTCCGCCAACTGCACCAACTCTTGGGCTTCGTCACCCGGAAGGTCGGGAACGATCAACCCGCTGAATCCGACCTCGGCCAACTGGCCAAGAAAGGCCTGAGGACCGCGTCGCAACACGATCGCATACGAGACCATGGCCAGCAGGGGCGGCAACGTCGCCGTTTCCAGGTCGCGCACAGCAGCCAGGTAGTCTTTCAACCGCGTCCCGCTTTCCAACACGCGGGTATACGACGATTGGATCACCGGCCCGTCGGCGATGGGATCACTGTACGGGAATCCGATTTCGATGAAGTCCGCCCCCGCTGCGCCCAGCGTTCGAACCAGTTGCACGAATGTGGGCACGTCCGGATCCCCAGCAGTGATGAACGGCATGAAAGCCAGCTGCCCAGCGCTCGACCGGGCGTCAAACACAGCGGCGATGCGATTCGTTCCCGGAACGTTCGTTTGCGTCATCGTGTTCGACTTCTTCTCCCGAATGAATCAGGGACACCTCAGTCCGAAGCGGACGGCGGTCCTTGCCGAATGATTCCGGGCGGGTCGCCGAAGCGGTGCGCCGTCGACACCGGCCCCATCGCCAAGCTGACGCCGGAAGCACTCAGGTTTCGGCATCCAACGGCCGATTCCGGCACTCGGCAGCCGACCCACGAGGGTCGGTGCGTGGCGTTTCGCGGACCTTTGTTGCCATCGCCGATACTGCAACACGGCACACTGCGCCGCCAAGCCCAGTGCGAGTCGCCGCTTCGCTTCGTCGAGTTGCGGAGTCCTCCGCGGGGCGTCAGCCGATCTGCTTGCCCAGCAGCCGAGCCACTTCGGCAACGTCCTTGTCGCCGCGACCCGAGAGGCAGACGACGATCGTTTCGGCCGGTCTCGCCTCCCGCGCCGCCTTCATTGCGTA
>RFHO01000086.1 GCA_003696385.1 Planctomycetota bacterium
CCGCGGCATCTTCGTCCGGTGGCACACGCGGAACACCGTTCCGGCAGCGGAAGGAAATCTGACGATGGCCGAAAGTGAAACGCCGCAGGATGTACAGCCGCAGGCGGACGCCAGCGAGAGCAACGCCGAGCAGTCCGGCGGGCCGCAAGCCGCGCAGCCCTCGGGCGAGCGGTCGGGCGCGGAAGGAGGCGGCGCGGGCCGGCAAACCGGCGGCGAGGGAAAGTCCCAACAGACCTTGCCGCCGCCCACGTTCGAGTCGATCGTCAGCGTGTTTTCGACGCAGGCGTTCGTTGCGCTCGGGCTGCTGCCCAATCCCGCGTCGGGAAAGACGGAGAAACAGCTTCCGGTTGCGAAGCAATTGATCGATATGCTCGATGTGCTCGAGCAGAAAACGCAGGGCAACCTCACCGAAGCCGAGCGGCGACAATTGCAGCAAACACTGACGTATTTGCGTCTGGCGTTCGTGGAAGCGGCCAAAGACACGGGCCAACCTGCGGCAGAGCAATGAACCGCACGACACGGCAGGATGGTATTCAGCCGGAACGCACGTGAAGCCGGGCGCAGCGGACCTGTGGATGGCATGCAGAGTACGAAGACATCCGAGCCGATCCGGTTGAAAGACGCTCTGCTCCGGAGCCGCTGCGGCGCGGGGGCCGTCGGCATCGGTTTCACGCCGCAGACCGTCCGCTCGGCGTATGTGCACGTTCCGTTTTGCCGACACCGCTGCGGCTACTGTGATTTTGCCCTGGTCGCCGGACGCGGCGACCTCGTGGAGGCCTATCTGGAGGGCGTGGCGGCGGAGCTTGCGGAGCTGCCGTGGAGTTTCGAGTTGGACACGCTGTACGTGGGGGGCGGAACACCGACGTTCCTTTCCCCCGGCCAGTTGCGGCGGCTGTTCGCGCTTCTGACGGATCGGCTGGCGTTGCGTCGGGGAGCCGAGGTGACCATCGAGGCCAATCCGGCGGATCTGCTGGACGCGCGGAAGCGGGCTGCGTTGGCGGATCTGCCCGTGACGCGAATCAGCCTGGGCGTGCAGTCACTCGACCCCGCCGTGCTGAAGACGCTGGAACGCGACCATCGCCCGGCGGAGATCCATGAGGTGTTCGCGGCACTGCGTGCGGCCCGGTCGGACTGGCAGCTCGCGTGTGACCTGATTTTCGCCGTGCCGGGGCAGACCATCGCGTCGTGGCAGAACACGTTGCAAGGGGTGATCGCACTGCAGCCGGACCACGTTTCGGCGTACGGTCTGACATTCGAGAAGGGTACGGCGTTCTGGTCGCGCCGCCGCCGTGGCGTGCTCACAGAATTGCCGGAAGACGAGCAGCTTCGGATGTACGACGTGGCGATCGACCGGCTGACGGCCGCCGGCTTCGAGCACTATGAGATATCGAACTTGGCCCGCCCCGGATGTCGGTCGCGTCACAACCTCGCGTATTGGACGTTCCAGCCGTACCTGGCGTTCGGTCCCGGAGCGGCGTGGTTCGTGGGTGGAGTGCGGGGAACCAATCATCGCAGCGTGTTCACGTGGTTGAAGCGCGTGCATGCGGGGGTATCGCCGGTGGCGGAGTTCGAGATCCTGGATGCCGAACAACAGGCCCGCGACCGGTTGTGGCTGGGGCTGCGGCTGCGGGAGGGAGTGGAACTGGAAACGTTTCGGCAGGAAACGGGTTTTTGCGTCGACGAGTTGCTGGGCGCGCGTTTGCGCGAACACGTGCAACAGGGGCGCCTGACCGTGTGCGACGGCCGGTTGATGCTCACTCGCGAGGGGCTGCACGTGGCAGACTCGGTGTTCGCCGATTGCGTGGGCTGAAACTTGTGCAACCGGCGCCGAGACCAGTTCGGCCGCGTTGCGGCGGAGCATCGCGTGTGACGCCGTGGTCGTTTGGCGGAGTTCCCTGATCCGTCTTCGTCAGCCGGGCTGGGATCGGGTCCCTGGCACGGCGGACTGCGGACCCGGATCGCGTGCCAGGGCTCGACGTCTCGCGGAGTGTCCGGAGGGTGCCCTCTGTACGGGCTGTTGCGTTGCACACGCGTTGCACGCCGGTTTCACCGACGCGGGGGCCTTGAAGCATTCTGCTGCGATGCGTTCCGCCACGCCCGGGTTGCGGCAGGTCCGCGGGTGGGCGGATTGATGGCGACCGGACAAACCGCCAGAATCGCAGGCGGGCCGGCGGTCGTCGGATGGCGGATCGGAGGCCGGGTGCAGCGAATTGCCCAGCATTGGGGGCGGCGGCTCCGGTTTGCGGCGTGCGGGCCGAGTCAGTCGCGAAAACCTTGCAATCGGAACGGGTTGACGAGTGAATTGGCGTTCGTCGTTCCTACGGCTCATTCCGCTGGTGCTGCTGGTCCTGACCGCTGCCGGCACGCTGGGCTTCCGCGTTCTCACCGGGGCCGGCTGGCTGGATTGTCTGTACATGGCGGTGATCACGATCACCACGGTGGGGTACCGCGAAGTCGTCCCGGTCACGGCGCCGGTGAAGATTTTCGTCATTCTGTACCTGGTCGCCGGACTCGGTGTGTTTACGTACTCTGTGGTCGCGTTGGGGCAATGGTTGCTGAGCGCGGAACTGCAACACCTGTGGGAGCGTCGACGGATGAGCAAAGACGTGAACCGCCTGGAGGATCACTTCATCGTCTGCGGGGCGGGGCGGATGGGGCGTACCATCGCTCGTTATCTCTCGCAGCGGCAGCGGCCGTTCGTGATCGTCGACCGCGACGAGGAGCTGCTCCGTGACCTGTACATGGAGCACGGCTGGCTGTACGTAGAAGGTGATTGCACCGATGATGACACGCTGATCCGCGCCGGCATCAAGCGGGCACGCGCTTTGGCGATCGTGCTGGGAACGGATGCCGACAACCTGTTCGTCGTGCTCTCGGCGCGGTTGCTCAATCCGCAGTTGGAGATCATCGCGCGGGCCAACGACGAAAAATCGATGCTGAAGATGGAGCGCGCCGGCGCAAACCGGGTGATCAATCCTCTCAGCAGCGGAGCCGTCAAAATCGCCCGTTTCATGCTGCATCCCAGTATCGAAGATTTCCTCGAGGTGACGGACAATCGCGGGAACGACCTGGAGTTGGCCGACATCCACATCGGACCGGACAGCCCGTACGTCAACAAGCGGCTGATGGATACCGATCTGCGGCAGCGTGGAGTGATGGTGGTTGGGATTCGGCGTGCCAACGGGGAGCGCCTGATGCCGCCTCCCGGGACGGCCGTGATCCTGCCCGGGGATTGTCTGTTTGCCTTCGGCACGACGGAGGCAGTGAATTCGATCATTTCGGAAGCCGGAAGCCGCGACGCCGGAGCCAAGGAATCGGTGTTGACCGGGGAGGGAAGCCGTTGAGTTCCGCTCGGTTCCGGTGTGGTCGCGGTCGGGTTCCTGCGTTCTGAACGAGGGTCCGGCGAGGACACGTGGCGGACGCGAGTTGGCCTTCATGGGAGGTATCGGCCGTGTGCGGGAGACGAAAGCCCTTTTTCGCGGTAGCGGCAAGCTGGTTGGGAGCTGCCACTTTGATGGTACTGTCCGGGTGCGGCTTCGGCGTGGGCGGGAGCCCGTCGACGGCGGAGGAAGCCGCGGACGGGGCCGTGGAAGAGCAATCTGCCGGGCCGGCACCGGCCGCGTTCGATGTGTCCGCCGAGTTGGGAGGCGAGGGGTTTACCGGGGAAGGCTGGCAGACGGTCGAACCGTATCCCCTCGGCGACCCGCGCGCCATCCGCGGCGGGACGATCAGCACGGCGATTCGTGAGTTTCCCGGGAATCTCCGGATGGCGGGTACCGGCCACAACACGTGGCTCAATTACACGATTGGCGGTCTGTGCTACCAGAGCCTGCTGACGCTGGATCCGAATACGCTGGAGTTCATCCCCCAACTGGCCACACACTGGAAGATTTCCGATGACCAGATGACCTTCCAATACCGCATCGACCCCTCCGCCCGCTGGTCGGATGGCAAACCGGTGGTGGCGGAGGACGTGGTTGCGACCTGGAAGCTGTTGATGGATCCGACATTGCAGGATCCGTCGGCGCAGCTGGTGTATGGCAAGTTCAATGAGCCGGTGGCCAAGAGCGAGTACATCGTGGAAGTGACGGCCAAGGAGAGGAACTGGCGGAATTTCCTGTATTTCTCCACGATGACCATTTTGCCGGCGCATGAAATCGGCGACCTTAAAGGCAGCGAGTATCTCGACAAGTACAACTTCAAGCTGACCGCCGTGACGGGACCGTACACACTGCGCGAGCAGGACATCGACAAGGGGAATTCGCTGATCCTGACACGGCGGAGGGACTTCTGGGCCGAGTATCAACCGTGGTACCAGGGGCTTTACAACTTCGACAAGATTCGCTTCGTCGTCGTCCGCGATGCGCAGGTGACCTATGAGAAGATGATCAAAGGCGAACTCGACTACTGGTTGATCCCCAAGGCCGAATGGTGGGCCAAGACGCTGCCGGAAGTGCCAGCGGTCCAGAAGGGCTGGCTGGTCCGTCAGAAAATCTACAACCAGGCTCCAAATGGTGTTTCGGGCTTCGCCATCAACATGAGAAACGCCCCGCTGGACGATGTTCGCGTGCGCAAAGCTCTGCAGTATCTGTACGATCGCGAGACGTTGATCGCCAAACTCGCCTACAACGAGTATCTGCCCATCGATTCGTACTATCCCGGCAGCGTCTATGCATCGCCTCTGAATGAGCCGATTCGTTACGACCCCCGGAAAGCCGTCGCATTACTGGAGCAGGCCGGCTGGACGGAAGTGGGGACCGACGGTGTGCGCGTCCGGGATGGCCAGCGGCTGTCCATCAAGCTGTCGTATTACAGCGAACTCAGCGAAAAATTTCTGACGAGCTTCAAGGAATCATGTGCCGAAGTCGGCGTCGAAATTCTGCTGGACCGCACCAATCCGGAAACGCTCTGGAAAAACCTGATGGAACGGAAGTTCCAGATGGCGTCGATCGCCTGGGGCGCGTTGGTCTTTCCGAATCCGGAAACTTCGTTCCACAGTCGGTTGGCCGATCAGAACGACAACAACAACATCACCGGATTCAAGGATCCGCGCGTCGACGAACTGTGCGCCCAATACGACCTGGCCTTCGACCAGGAAGAACGCATCCGCATCATCCGGGAGATCGACCACATCGTGTATCAGGCTCACCCGTATGTGCTGGGCTGGTACCTGCCCTGCCAACGGGTCATGTACTGGAACAAGTTCGGCATGCCGGAATACGGATTCCACAAGACCTCGGAATGGGAAGACGCGTTTGCGACGTGGTGGGTGGACCCGGAGAAGAGCCGCGCTCTGAAGGAGGCCCGAAAAAACGACACCGCGCTGCCCATCCCGCCGCTGGAGATTCGGTATTGGGAGAAAGAGGGCAACGAAGTGGCCGGGGTGCGGAAGGCCACCGACGGGGTGAATGTCGAATAGTGGAGCTCGGTGAGGTGGGTGTGCGTGTATCCCTGCGCGAGGCGGCGACTGTTGGTCCGTGAGTACCGCTGATGATGAGGGTGTTTGAATCTCTTCGATGGCCCGGTCGAAGGGTGTGTTCTGACGGATCTGCCGATCGTGCGGCTTGCAGCGCGGGAAGCGTTCGCAGTCGTGGTGAGGGGCGCACGTGCCGTGTGCGTGATGCCGGACGTGCCCTTCGCGCATCGAGGGGGCCGGCCGATCGGGAAGATTCGGGTCTGTGGCGAAATCGGTTCGCGGACGAAGTGCCGGACGGGCCGAAAAGTCGAAAAGAGAGTCCCGCGTCCGGCGCGCGCCCTCGGGTGCGGTGCGCCAAGGCGCTCGAGTGGCTCGTTCGTGAATCACGACCCGGAACGACAGAGGTGGTGCGATGGTTTCCAGACGCAGTCGGCGGACGATCGGGGGCGGTTCCGACGGTTCGCGCATTCCGGTCCTCGCAACGGTGCTCGGGATGGCGGCGGTCACCGCGGGGTGGTTCTGGCTCGGCACGAGCGGCGGAGCGTCCGCCGTCCGCCGTTCGGGACTCACGCCCGGCCTCCGTCCCTCGGTGAAGGCAGCGGTCGCCGCCACGGATGAGGGGGCCGCGCAAGCGGAAGGGACGGTCGCGGACGGCTCGGTCGATCCGGAAACACCAGTGACGCCGGACGCTGCCGGAAGTTGGGGTCGCAAGGAGGCGATTGCGGAGCGGCCGCAGATGGCTCAGACGAGCGTCGCTGTGTCCTCGGGGGCGGCGCCGGTTCGGCACACGGCTGACGAGACGAGGAACCCGTCCGCGTCCGGGCGTCCGGCCGGTCAACGCGTCGTTGCGACGGATCGGCAGGGCATCGCGCACGTTTCGGACGTCGGCGCGCAGGATCGGGAAGTGGCAGCGCGCATCGAGGCGCATGCCGCGTGTGGTGAGTTCGGAGCTGCTCGTGCGCTGCTGACACATTTACCGGAACTCCGCCGGACTGCGTTGCTGCAGGTGATCGACAAGGCGGCCGCTGGTGCGATTGAAGCCGCTGCGGCGCCGGACAGTGGGACTGCGCGGTTCAAAGAAGATCCCGCGAGTGTCCCGGGACCGGCCGCGGGTGGCAGCCAGGCCGACTTCCAGACGTTGATCAACCTGATCATGAACGAGACCTCCGGTCCGTGGCAGGAAATCGACGGGACCGGCGGCACGATTTCCCAATTCCCCAACGGTGTCGAGGTGGATCCCAACGGAGTTCTGCGGCAGGCCTCGCGGCAGGACGCGGCTGGCCGGTTGGGTGCGCTGTTCTGGCAGGCACGTCGGGCGGCCGTCAACGAGGACATGGCGCGACCGTCGGAGTTGCGCGTGGTGTCGCTCAGGCGTCTGGAACGAGCGGTGGCGGAACGGCTTGAAGCGGGACGCGCGATCCCCGCCTCAATGCGGTTCCTGGCGGGGTTGCGACGTGTGCGTTACGTGTTCATCGACCGGAAGAACAACGATGTGCTGATCGCCGGGCCGGCCGGTGGTTGGCAATACACGCCGGATGGGGCGGTCGTGTCCGCTGAGGACGGACGCCCGCTCCTTCAGCTGGACGACCTGGTGACCGTGCTGCGGACGTTTTCCGACAGCGGGATGCAGATTTTCGGTTGTTCGTTCAATCCACGGCCGGAGGGGCTGCGGCGCGTCCAACAGGTCATCGAGAAATGGAATGCTCGTGGGCCGCTTTCTTCGGCGGCCGTCCGGCGGTGGGTCGCCGAGTTGCAGCAGGCGCTCGGAGAGCAGGACATTCAACTATACGGAGTTCCGCCCACCACCCGCGTCGCCCAAGTGATCATCGAGGCCGACTATCGCATGAAGCTGATCGGGATCGGGAAATTGGACGGAGGTCCCAATGTGCCGGACTACTTCGCGCTGATGACGCCCGAAGAGCGATCCGCCGCACGGATGGACGCTCTGCGCTGGATGCTGGGCATGAAGTACGACGCGATCCTCCATTCGCCGCAGCGGGACGCTTTCGAAATTCGTGGACCATCGGTGCTCTGCGTCCCGGAAGACCAGATCGTCACGAAGGACGGTCAGCGGATTCAGACGGGAAAGGCGGGCGCGACCAACCAGCGGTTTGCCGACAACTTCACCAGACACTACGCGGAACTGGCGAATCGCTACCCGGTCTTCGCCGATTTGCAGAACGTTTTCGACCTCGCCCTGGCGGCGGCGCTGATCCACCACGAATGCCCGCAATTCGAGCGGGGAGTGTTTGCCGCCGACGGAGCATACATGCCGACCGTTTACCCGAGTGCGACGACGGTGGAATCGGTCGCGAACTATCGGACGTTCCCCGGCGGCCAGGTGGTCGTTCAGGTGGCCGGCGGCGTCCGCGGCGATGCCGCGCGCTTCCTGAGCGGTTCGAATGGCGTTCTGCGTCGGACGGTGCGCCTGGGCGTCGATGTCTCGGCCGCGCTGAGTCCTGGTGTTCCCGCCGATCGTTGGTGGTGGGATGCCGCGACCGGCAAGTGACGCCCGGCGTTTGTGACGGAAACGCGGACCGCCACGGGCGCAAGTCGCGACGGGCGGCCGTCGGTACCGCGGTGGCGGGCGGGTTGTCCGAGTGCGCGTTGCCAGACGGTCACGAAGGGCTCGAGCCGGGGACATCGGGGAGGAGCTTGGGGCGACGGCGAACTAGCCGTTGGCCTTTTCGCTCGACGCGCCTCCGGCAGCGGGTGCCGGCCCGAACTTCTTTCCGGCTGCCTGCATGGCCTTTTCGAAGTTTTCGCGGGCGCGTTTCCAGGCTTCTTCGCTGAGCGGCACGGCGCACTGGCCTTGGCCCTTGCAGGCGTTTTCACCCGGCTTGGCGCCGCAGCCACCTTGACCCTTGCAGGCGTTCTGCCCCGCGCAGTCGTGCTTTTCGGCCGTTGCGCACGCGCCTTGCCCCGCGCACGCATTGTCCTTCGACGCCCCCAACCCCTTGCAGGTGTTCAGGCCGCGGCACACATGCGGCTCTTGCAGAAGCAGGCTCACGCTCTCATCGCCCTCGTCCGTTTCCATCGGCGTTTCGCCGCCTCCGCCGCTTCCCTCCGGAGTCGTCGGCGTTTCGGGAGTCGTGGGGGCCGGCTCGGAGCCTCCTCCGCAGCCAAGCATGCTTCCGGTGACGAGGCCTCCGAGCGCCGCAGCGGAAAGTCGGTGGAAGTCACGTCGATTCATTGCCATCGTTCGTTCCTCTCAATTCGACGATCGCTGGTGGATTCGCCGCGGCCGGAGAAAGCCGGCCGGGGTGGCGAACGCGCTTTGTCCCGCAGGGACGGTGCGCGCCGACGAGGCGTGAGCCCCACCGGCGGTTCGCACCAACTCCGGTCGCGGGCGGCCCGGCCTGGCGGGATGACGGCCGCGAGGGCCGCACGTGGCCGCACGGTAACGATTCGTGTCGATGAGGGCCAGTCACGACGGTCGCGACATGCGCCGCCGATGACAGGGCGGGGACGATGATCGGGCCAGGCTCGCCGGCCGTTGTGGTTTCCGTCGTGTTTGCGATGGGGCGGCGCGACGGCCGGCGGGCTCATGGGATAGCAGGGGCCGCGGTGGACGCGCCTTGGGTGGGTGTCGAGATCCCGAGGCCCGGCGGTGGTGGCGAGGGCAAACAGCCGACGGATTGCTCAGAGGCTTTTCCTCGCGTTGGCCCGGGCGATCGGGGGGACGGGGCAAGATTTGCGGGTTGCGCGGGCTGAGCCTGTCGCGCCGGGCGAGTGTTCCGGGGGAATGGCTCGGTGGCGGTCCGAGCAGCGGCCGATTGGATTCAGGGGTGCGACGGGATAGGCTTGGAGGAGAGGCGATTTCCCGAGGAACGCATCCGCCGCGGTGAGTGTGCATGTCGGTGCGAGTGGCATGCACCGGTTGCGTCGACCGATCGACAGGCGCACGGCAACGGACGGCCTGTCGTACGTCAGGGAAAAGCCGAGGGGGCCACGGCGGCGGGTCGAAGCGGCTTTTGATTCCGAGCCCTGTGGTTGTGTCGGATTCGAAGGAGGCTCGCCATTTCGGGCTGGATGGATACACCGCTGCAATGGGCGATGCATCCGCTGACGGTCGAGCAGTTGTCGGCGTATTCAACGCGGGCGATTGCGGCGGCGGCGGTGGTGCATGCGCTGTTGTTTGCCGGGTTGTGGTGGTGGTCCCGACGCGTATTGCGGCGGTTGGTGGACGTGCTGGACGATTTCACGCGTGGGTTGAAGCATCGCAGCGTCCTGGACCGCTCGGCAACCCTGTCGGAACAGGTGGATGCGTTTCTGGCGGACGTGCGGGAGGTGCTGGAGGCCCCCAACGGCGCTTCGGAGAAGCAGGCGCTGGCGGCTCGGTTGAAGATTCTGGACGAGAAGCGGGCCGACCTGCGTTCGATGCGTTTCGAGACGGTCTACAGCATGGCGCGGACGATGGTCGAGGCTTATCCGCTGGCGGGGGTACTGGGGACGATCCTGGCGATCGGTGCCGCGTTGCAGTTGCAGGAACCTTCGGTATCGGCCGTGGTGGAGCGTTTCGGTGAGGCGATCTGGTCGACGTTCGCGGGGTTGGTGGCGGCCATCGTGCTGATGTTCGTCAACAGCGTGCTGGAGCCGGGATTGCTCAGTCTGACCGAGCATCGGCGACAGGTGCGTGCGATGATCGCGCGTGCCAAACACGTGCTGTGTCTGCCGGAACAGGAGGGATCGTGATGATCGCTCCGGCGCGGCTGAGTCTGCGTTTGACGCCGCTGCTCGACCTGTTGCTGATCGTGATATTCGCGCAATACATGGATCTGCGGCAGTCGGTCGATCGCCAGCAGCAGGACTACAGCGCGCAGAAATCGGCATGGCAGGCGGAGCTGGAGACGCAACGGCAAACATCGGATCGACTGCGGCGCGAAAAGGCGTTGCTGGAGAAGGAACGGCGACGGCTGGCGGCGGAGATCGAGGCGCTGCGGGAGGAGCGGGACGGTCTTCAGGCGGTGGTGGAGCGACTGACGGATACCTTGAAGCGACAATCGCTGGATCTGCAACGGGAAGCGGATCGGCGGCGGCAGCTTGCAGAAACGTTGAAAGTCCTGTTTGCGATACCGGAATCGCAGGTGCGGGAGCTGTTGAAGCTTCGGGCACAGCCGGAATCGCTGCGTTCGGAGCGGGAACTGCAGGAACTCGCTGCACACCTGAAGCGGCTGCGGGAAGCAGATCCGGAGACAGTGCTGGAGCACTTCACGACGCTGGGCGAGTTGCTGAAGCGGTGTGATCTGTGGAGGTTGTACCTGGCCGAGAACGGCACGTTCCGATTGCAGGTATCGGAGCGGCGGTTCCGATTCATGGCGGACAGCCCGGAGGGTGTGGTGGAGGAGCTGTTCCGGATCTACAAGGCGCTGCCGGAGCCGAAGAGTCTGGTGATCGTGCTGTTTTCCTACGGTGATGTGCGTTTCGCGGCGTACGACGCGGCGTTGCGGGGGCTGCCGGCGGCGCTGGCGCGAATGCAGGCGGACCGGCAGGGCCGTACGCGATTCGAATACACCGTCCTGGGATTCGATCCGGATGGGCCGCCCGGGCTGCGATCCGAGCCATGAACGGTCCGAAGGTGCATCGAGTCGCCCGACGTTCTTCCCCGGCGGTGCCGTGTGCTTTGCGGAAAGACCGAGGTGGTGAGAGATGTTGCGGGTCTTCGGGCAGGCTGTGATGCGTCGTCGACGGCGGGGGGCGCTGCGTGGCCGGTCGCTGTTGGTGCCGGGGCTGGTGATCGTCGTGTTGTTGGTATTGTTTGGCGGGCGCTTCGGCTGGGGACCGCCGGGGGAGGGGACTTCGGGAACGGAGCGCGGTGAGTCCCGGCGAACGCAGCGGGTATCGGCGGCCGGCCGGGACTCCGTTGGACAGGCGGCTGGCCAGCAGCCGCAGGCGGGGGAATCGGACGCCGGCACGCCGGACGTCGTGGACGTGGTGGACGTCCTGGTGGAGGACCGGAAGTACAAGGTGCTGGATGCGCGGGGGGCGTGGCGGCCGGCATCGTTGGACGAGGTCGTCCAGCGAGCGGCGCGGGCGAGGGGAGACGCCGACGGTGTTCGCGTGCGAATCCGTCGCGCGGAGTCGGCACGGGTGCGTGCGTGGATGCGGCTGCACGAGGAGCTGTTGAAGGCGGGCCTGCGAGAAGAAGCGATCCGTCTGACGGACGTGAACGGCCGGCCGTGAACGGGCGGTCGGTCTTCGGGGCGTGGCTGGTGGACGGGGCGCGAGGAAAGGACGAAGGTGATGGCGGAGTTCACGCACTTCGACGAACGGGGAGCCAGCCGGATGGTCGACGTCGGGGAAAAGCCGGTGACGCGGCGTGTGGCTCGGGCGCGGACGACGGTTCGGATGCAGCCTGACACCGCAGCGAAGATCCGGGCACGTGGCGTTCACAAGGGGGACGTGCTGGAGGTCGCCCGGTTGGCGGGCATCATGGCGGCGAAGAAGACGGCCGAGTTGATTCCATTGTGTCACGTGTTGCCGTTGGAAAGCGTGCGGATCGAGTTTGCGTTTCTGGATGATCGGCGGCTGCAGATCGAGGCGACGGTGAGCGTCGAGGCCAAGACGGGGGTGGAAATGGAGGCGTTGACGGCCGTGAGCGTAGCGGCACTGACGGTTTACGACATGTGCAAGTCGGTGGACCGGCAGATGCAGATCGGGCCGACGCTGCTGGTCGAGAAGTCGGGAGGCCGATCCGGTCATTTTCTGAATCCGGACGCCGACGCGACCGGCACGCCCTGAGCGGCCACGGCGAGCAGGGCGGGCGCAGGTCACGCAGCGAACAGTTCGCGGATGGGCTGCCCAAAGTCGGTGATGGGGACGGGGCGGTTGCCGGCGTAGAGCTCCTTCTGCGGGTCGATACCCAGGGCCGTCTGGATCGTGGCGTGCCAGTCGGGTAACGAGATCGTGCGGTCGACGGCCCGACGCCCGAAATCGTCGGTGGTACCGATGACCTGGGCGGTTTTCAGTCCGCCGCCGAACAGGGCCGTGGTGAAGGCCTGCGAATGGTGACCGCGGCCGCCGGCTGCATCGAAATCGGGCGGTCGTCCGAACTCGGTGGCCAGGACCACGAGGGTTTCGTCGAGCCGTTTGCGACGTTCGAGGTCGTCCAGCAGTGCGGAGAGGGCCCGGTCGAGACTGAGAATGAGTTTGTGCTGGTTCTTCTGGCCTTCGCCGTGAGTGTCCCAGCCGGTGCCGTTGACGAAGTTCAGGTTGAAGGAAACTTCCACGAAGCGAACGCCGGCTTCGATCAGACGTCTGGCCAGCAGGCAGCGTTGGCCGAACTCGTCACCGTACCGTTGCCGGAGCCGGTCCGGTTCACGGTGCAGTTCGAATACCCGGGTGAATTCCGGCCTGGCCAGGCGGAAGGCTTCGCTGATCGTGGCGTCGTACTGTCGCAATGGCGACGTGGGAGGCTGGTTGTCGATGCCACGGCGGAGGACGCCCAGCAGGCGGCGACGCCGGGCCAGACGCTGGTCGTCCACGTCGAGCGGTCGTTTCAGACCGTTGGGGCCGGATTCGGTGTCGGTGAGGTAGATGTAGCCGTAGCGGGCTCCCAGAAAGCCTGGACCGCGGGTCACATTGGGGTAACCCATCACGACGTAGGGCGGGACGTTCGGATCGCGCGGTCCCAGCTCGTGGCTGACGATCGACCCGATCGACGGGTACACGATCGTTCCGCTGATCATGCGACCCGTCTTGAAGAGGTTGGTGGGCGCGGCGTGCAACTGCGAAAGGGGGTGGCTGACGGTCCGCAAAAGAACGCCGCGATCGAGCCGATCGGCGGTCTGGCGAAGGAACTCGCAGACGCGCACCCCGGCGATGGCCGTGGGGATGCTGCGGTAGGCCGAACCGGGCTTGCGCATGACGGGGTCGCCGAGGCGCTTCGGGTCGAACGTGTCGACGTGACACATTCCGCCACCCAGCCAGAGGAAGATCACGGCCTTTGCGCGGCCGGCGCGGGGCAGGGCGAGCGGCGGGGAAGGCGCGGCTGTCGCCGGTGCGGATGAGGCCCGAACGGGAAGGCGGGCGTGTCCCGCGACGAGCGCGCCGGCACCGAGCGCGGCGCGGGCGCAATGCTGCTGGAATGCCCTGCGCGTCGGCTGCTGGACGACTGTGGATCCGGTGGCCTCGGGAGCGTGCTGCTGGCGGGTCATCGTGAGTCTCCCGGTGTTGGTTGTGCGGAGCCGGCGAATCGCGATCGTGATGTGTGGCGGCCGAACCGCTGGAGGCGGCCGAGCACCTCGTTCGGATTTCCGTCGGGCGGCGGCGTCCGGTCGTTCGGGGCCGGCCGTCGCGGTGTCACGGGACGAACACAAACTCCGGTGAGTTGATCAGCGCCCAGATCATGTCCTCGACCCGTTCGCGAAAGGCGGTAGTGAGCCGTACGGTGGGCGGTTCGCCTTCGCGGACGCGCCGTGCGGCTTCGAGGATCTCCAAGGTTGCCTCGGGCTTCAGATGTTTTTCCCAGTCCACGCGTGCCAACTGGATCGGTTTGATGGACGCTTTGGGACGGCCGGTCTTGCGGCTGGCGAAAACGTCCGCCAGCTCGGCGACAAAGGCGGCGCGTTCGGCGTCGTTCGGTCGTCGCGAGAGGACGCGGAGGAACAGTTCGTCGACCAGTTCCTGCGGAGAGCCGACTTCCAGGCATCGTTCGGTGAGTGGGCTGTCTTCGGTCAAGCGTACCAGTCGCCAGACGAGCAGACCGTTGGCGAGCATCAGTGGCTGCAGCGGATTGGGTGCCGTGTCGCGGACGGTGAGCGGGGTCGGACGGGTTTCCCGCCAGCCGAACGTTGTGAGGACGTCGACGATCGCCTGGTTCAACGGCATGGCAAGGGCGGGACGGTCGCGTTCGTTGGACATCGACGTCAGTTGCCACGCCCGGCGCGGCAGGCCGAGGTTCAGGAAGCCGCGTTTGCCGGCGGGGTCGAACGTGAGTTCCTCCCCTTCGAACGGCTTGCCGACGACGGTATGCAGCGAGTCGACGATCTGCTCGGCGGTCATCCGCCGCCGCAGTTGCGCGGCGAACACGCCGTCGAGTGCGGGGGCATCGGCGTCCGCCCACTCTTGGAGGGACTGCGTGGCCTGGCGCTGGTAGGCTCGCGAAGTGAAGATCATCCGCGCCAGCCATTTCACGTCATAGCCGTGGGCAACGAATTGCCAACTCAGCCAGCCGAACAGGTCCGGATGGGCGATCGGATGGTTTTCGTTCCAGTCGTCGACCGGTTCGACGAATCCGCGGCCGAAGTAGCGCCGCCAGACCCGGTTGACCATCACGTCGCTGAATCGTCGGGACGCGGGATTGGTGAGAACGGCGGCCAGACGTTCGCGCACAGGCGGCGGAATGCGCCGCAGGGCACCACGGTGGTCGCTCCATTGCGGCGGCTCGGGCACGAGGTCGCGGAGAACCCGGAAGCGTCCCTGAAGCGGCCAGGAGGGTGGAATGGTTTCACCGGCGGTCAGTGATTTGGTCACGGCCGGCTGTCGTCCTCCGGGAAGAGTCGCAATCACGCTGGTGGACGGCACCGTCAACGGGGCTCCGTTGAGCAGCGCGGCCACGGAGAACAGGTCTCGCTGTGTGAGCGGGGCGAGCGGAGAATCGTGACAGCGGGCGCATTTCAGATCGACGCCCATGAACGCCTGCAGGACGACATGCGCCTTCATGGCCATGGGGGCGTCGTTCTTGGCCGCCTTGGCGAACCCCGACGTGCCTCCCGCCTCATCGGGCCCCTCCATCCGCAGCAACTCGAAGACGATTCGATCCCAGGGGCGGTTTTCTCTCAGAGCACGAACCAGCCACCAGCGGAATGCTCCGCTGTTGTTCATGTCGGGTTTGAGGATCGTGGGATTCTCAGCCAGCACGTCCTGCCAGTAGCCGACCCACGCATCGGCCCATTCATCCGATTGCAGAACGTGGTCGATGGCTTCCACTCGGCGGGTGGCCGCCGGCGCACGCAGGAACTCCTGCACTTCGTCCAGAGTGGGTACCCGTCCGCGGGCATCCAGGGACAGTCGGCGGAAGAATGCGAGATCGTCGACCAGCGGTGCCGGTTCGACGCCGGCGCGGAGAAAATCGGCTTGGAGAAAAACGTCGATCGGGTTCGTTGGTGGTGCGGCCGCCGTGGTTGCGGCGGTGTCGGCTGCCGTGCCGGAGTCACCACGGAGACCTGCGCCCATGCCGGAGGGGGCGGATTGCCGTGGTTGAGTTCGGAGAGCCTCCAGCCGCTTTTCGAAGGGCACGCCCCAGCGCTTGGCGAGCTGCCGAGCCCAGGCGTGGCGGCGCTGCCAGGCTCGTTGCTCACGCTGTGCCGCAGCCCGCCTGAGCCGGTTGGCGGAAGCGGCGAAATCGGTTTGCAGCCGGGCATCAAAGGCAGACCACGTGGCTGGATCGAATACCTGCGGCGGCTGGGCGCCGAGAAAGTGCCAGGTGCTCTGTCCCACAGGACGCCACGCCATCGCCAGAAGGACACCCTCGTCGGCGTCGTCCGCTTCGATGACCGCCAGCGCCACGAATCGGTGGCGTTTGCCATCGGATTGGAAACGCACCACCACCTCCCGGAGTGTCCGCGACAGCGCGGGCAGCGGCCCGTGCACGTTCGCGTCGACGAGTGCGGCGAGCCGTCGGTCGTCGCGCATCAGCCACACGTCGTTGCGCGATCGCAACCACAGCTCGATCGGACCGGTGGGCAGGGCCGCAGCGACGTCGAGCACGACTCCCGTGCAGGCCGTGCGGGGGCGTTCGAAGCCCAAACCCGCGAAGCGCGGTGGAAGTGCCGTCAGCCCCATTGCTTCGATCGAAAGTGCTTCGTCGAACAACTCGGTCGGCGCGTCCTCGGTCGCGGCGGGAACGCGCTGGCTCGTGGCGATGCTGGCGAGTTGCGCCAGACGGTCACGAGCCGGCACTTCCGGTGACAGGTCCTCCGCAAGCAGCAGCCGCACCGGCCGCTCGAACCGGGGTCGGCGCGCCCGGAGGAAGCGATCCACGGGCAACGGTTTTGCGTGCAGGCGAATCTCGTCGATGACTCCGGCGAACCCTCGATCGACCGTGGTGCCGTCGGCGCCGAGAGTCCGTGCTCCGATGGCGATCGGCGCGGTGCCCGGCGGCTTCAGCCGCGATCGATCGGTGCGGCCGTCGAGCGGCACGACGCCCTGCAAACGGTGGTCCAGGTACCAGCGCAGTTCCCCTTTCTGTTCGGTCCCTTCGTGAACGACGGCGAAGTGATGCCAGGCCGCCGGTGTCACATCCGTTTTGCCGACGAACAGGTTTTCGGTTCCCGCGAAAGCCAGACAGAGTCTCGGCGGTTTACCCTTGGCCGGAGCGGACAGGCCGACGGTCAGTCGGGTGCTGGTCCCCCGGTCGTCCGCGAATTGGGAGATCAACCGGGCGGCGACCGCGCCATCGACGCCCACCTCGGCCCGGGGTGACAGCCAGAAAAATCCTTCCCAGGTGAAGCCTTCACGAAGCGGTGGATGATTACTCTTCCGGCGGGTGAAGGCGATCGAGCCATGGCCGTCGAACCGCGCGGCGCGGACGCTGCGCAAGGGAACGGATTTGCCCACCGAGGCTTGCGGCAAAGCGGTGACGCTCCGATTCCTCTCGTCGCTCGCGGTCGCGTCGGTCTGCCGGCCGGGCACGTCCTGCAGGACGGTCAGTTCGCCGGCCGTTTCGCCGACCAGTTCGACGGCACGATGTCGGCGGAGAAGGTGCGTCAGCTCGGCGGGCGACTCGAAACGCAGCCACAGTTCCGGGCCGATGTCATCGGACGGAGGTGCGGTTTCCGGCGGGGCAGCCTGTGCCGGGATGATTTCGGCCAGGAGCGCCAGCAGCACCACGACGACGGCTCGGGTGGGAACGCCGTCCCGGCTCGAGCCTGGATACCGGGCATTTGCGCCGGGAGAGTTCACACGGGTTTCACGCCGGCGGGGGGCTGATGTTCGGGGCATGGGACGAGGGACCTCTGGTCACGACGACAGGCACGGGGCCCCCGACGGCCGCCTGTTTCTTCGCAGGCGGAGCCCGCGCGGTTCGGAGCCACCCGAAGACGGTGCCTACATTATGCCGTACTTCTTGATCTTGTTGTACAGCGTGCTGCGGGGAACCCCCAGCCAGCGGGCCGCTTCGGCCTTGTTGCCGTTGCAACGTTGCAACGCCGTTCGGATGAGCGTGATTTCTTCTTCCTCGCTCAACCGCAGCTTCGCCTGCCGTCGCGGGTGTTCCGTCGTCGCCGAGGGAGTCGCCGCTGCGGTAGCCTGGTCCGGCGTGGTGTTGCGCGCCTCGGCGGTTGCTGGGGCGTCCGGACGGCTGCCACACAGGGAGGCAGGAGGGGCGTCGGCGGAGCGCGTGTCGGTCCCGCCGGCTTGGGAGACCGCACGGGGCGCGGCGGCCGGTACATTGGCGTCGGTGGACGCGTCGACCGTTACCGCGTTCGCCGTCGGATCGGTCGCTTGCGGACAAGCCGTATCGGTCAGGATGCAGGGCGGCGCATCGGGGTCGGTCGCGGGCGACTCGATCCCGGGCCGGTCGGTCGAGAGTGGTTCGGTCTGCGAGGGTTCGGTGTGTTCGCGCGGCGAGGATTCCGTGGAAAGGTCTGAGTCGCACGCCGGTCGGGGCGGAATGGCCGCCGGTCGGTCACGGTGGGGTGCGGCGGGCACGGCGGAGGAAACCGCCTGCCGGGTGTCGGCGGTCGATGTGGCTTCGAGCGGTTTGGTAGGCGGTGTGTGGGCCGGTTCGGTGGCTGCCTCCGGCGGGCCTTGTGGGGCGGTCGAGCGGGGCGCCGAAGCCGCCCGAGGCGGGAGGACGACCGTGGAGCGGCGAGCGGCGAGCGGCGTGCTGTGCACCAGTTCCGGCGGTAGATCGTCGAGCGTGATGCGGTCGCCTTCCGCGAGGACGACCGCACGCTCGATCACGTTTTCCAGCTCGCGGACGTTGCCCGGCCAAGGGTAGGCTTCCAGCAGAGGAATGACGGCTTCGTCGATGCGGCGAACCGGTTTCCCGGTGCGCTCGGCGGCACGGCGCAAGAAATGCAAAGCCAGGTCGAAGATGTCTTCGCGTCGTTCCCGCAGTGGAGGCAACCAGATGGTGATCACGTTCAGCCGGTAGTAGAGGTCTTCGCGAAACTTTCCTTCGGCGATCATCTTTCGCAGGTCGCGGTGCGTGGCGGCGACGAGACGCACGTCGACGGTCACCGTCCGCGTGCTGCCGACGGGTTCGAACGATTTGGTCTGCAGTACGCGGAGCAGTTTGACCTGCGTCTCCAGGGAGATGTCGCCGATCTCGTCCAGAAACAGCGTGCCGCCGTCGGCCATTTCGAATCGTCCGACTCGGTCGCGGTGCGCGCCGGTGAACGCGCCTTTCACGTGCCCGAACAGTTCGCTTTCCAGCAGACTGGGGGACAGCGCTGCGCAATGGACGCGGACCAGCGGGCCGTCGCGTCGGGGGCTGTTCTCGTGAATGGCCTGCGCGACCAGTTCCTTGCCGGTGCCGCTTTCTCCGAGCAGCAGCACGGAGGCCTCGCTCCGGGCCACTTTACGCACCGTCTCGAGAACGTGGCGGATGGCCGGACTGCGGCCGCGGATCGCGCCGCGACGGAACTCCGGCTGTTCGGCCGCTTCGGCGTAACCGGAGGTTTCGCCGTCGGTGCGTTGGGCGAGGGCGTCCTGGAGGGTGGCGATCTGTCGTTTCTGGTCTTCGAGCTGTTGCCGGAGCCGCCGATGCGCTTCCTGTTCCTGCCGCAGCCGCTGTTCCAGATGTGCAGCGTGTTCCTGCATCAGGAGACTGTGCAGTGCGGCCCGGGTGAGTTGTGCGACCGCGTCGACGAAGGTCAGGTCTTCGGCACTGAACGGGACGCCTCCGCGCTTTTCGCCAAGGACGACCAGCCCGACGGGGTTGTCGTCCTCACCCAGCGGGTAAAGCAGTTCGGCGCCGATGTGGTCGAGGAATTCCGTCACGGCGGGCTGCACTCCGGCGGCGCCGCGGACCAAAGCCGTATGAGATCCCATCCACTGGCCGACGTCGCGCGGAACGAGGCATTCCAGGGGCAACGGGCGGTCCCCCCGGCCGGCCAGCAGGGTGAAGGCTCCGCCCTCGGCGCTGCGCCAGTACAGCCCGGCGCATTCGACCTGCAGGACATCCACGCACGACTGCAGGAACCGCTCCGCGACGCTTTTGCGGTCGAGCACGCGGTTCAGGGCGAGGTTCATTTCCTGCAATGCCTCGCCCAAGCGGTACTTTTCGCGGTAGAAGTGCTGGTCGATGCTGTGGCGGACTCTGTCTCGGACCAGCAACAGCAACATGCTCGACAGCGCCACGATGCCGGTCATGAAGACGGCATGTTGGACCACCAATGATGGAACCTGCGATTGGCACCACCAGAAAGCCGCCTGTCCAAGTACGGCGATCACCACACCGGCGACCGCGGTCGCCGCGCAATGCGCCAGATACCACCGGACCGGGCGGCTGACCGACTGATCCCCCAGCATCAGTTCGTAGCGGACGATGCCGATGGCATAGGCCAGCATGAACAGCGCCCCGGCGATGAACATCGGCCAACGTGCGTGGCCCACTGCAAAGGCCACTCGGTCGAACAGCGCCATCCAAAGGCTGTAGCCCACGGGAACGGCGGCGGCGCAGCCGGCCCAGAACATCAATCGAACCTGATGCCGTTGCAGCGGGTTTCCCTGACGCCGGAAGGCGTACGCCAGCGCCACCAGCATCGCCAGGTAGCAGGCCGCGGAAAACAGCAGATAGGCGTAGATGCCGCTGCGCAGAAGGGACAGAGCCAATTCACAGCGGGCGATTCCCAGAGGCGTCGCGCGGTCGGCCGTCCAGGCGGCGTGCAGCAGCACGACGAAGTAGGCGAACGCCAGCCCGGCCACGGCATAAAGGGTTCCCAGCGTCGACCGCGGGTGTCGCTGAAAGGCCGGCAGGGGCGTCGGGTAGACGAGGAAGAAGTGCAACGAGACCACGGGGGTCAACACGGCCGCGGCCACGAAAATACCGTTCAGCAGCGGATGAGCGGCGATGGTGAGCCAGTTGAAGCCGCCCAGGAAGGCGGCCATCGTCGTCAGGCTCATCACGAAGAACTGCCGTGTGCCGGGGTCGAACGGCCGGTACCACACCGCCAGCGCGGCGACGACGAAGATGCCCGTCTGCAAAGCGGCCCAGACCAGCGACAGGGTCAGATCCTCGACCGGCGGCGACTGGATCGCGACCCACCCGCGATGGGAGCGGTCGCCGCGGTACCACTCCACGCGCACGTACGGTTGTCCCTGGATTTCGATCGCCGCCACATCGGGCAGCAGTTGTGCGATACCGGAAAGCTCGACATCCCGGCGGAACCGCGCCCATTCCGGGACGCGCAAGCCACGCAGCTCGCGCAGCCGGGAGACGAAGTCGCAGAACGTGGGCGTGGGACGCTGGTGGATCGCCACCACGCGGTCTCCGACCCGCGGGCCGTCGGGCCCGCGGAAGCGCAGCCCCGGTGTCGCCTCGAGGGTCACACCCGGCGGGGCGGCCGCGGCGTCGTCCTCATCGGCCAGCAGGCAGCGCATCCGCAAATCCGGGGCCGTGATCACATACGCCAGCACGGCCAGGCAATAGGCGATGCCCGCCGCGCTGGCCGCCGCGATGCACCACCGCAGCCGGCGCGTTCGGTTCTGAGGCGTGGTCTGGTCGGTCATTGTTTTTGCCGGCCTTCGAGTGCGGTGTCCTTCATTCCCGGATCGCAGGTTTTGCCGCGTCGACGCCGTGCGCCGCTTCTCGCCGGGGAGCCGCCCGCGTGTGTCGCAGGTCATTCTCGCCCGCCAATGACGGGCCGACAATCCAACACTGGACGCTGCGGCAGCCATCTGCCATGATCGCGTCGACGGTGCGGAGCTGCCGGAGGCGCGATTTGATGCGCCGGAGTTCGATCGCGGTGTGCGTGCCGAGAGAGGAGAAGAGGACATGCGCGGTCAATGGTTCGGGCGTCGAGGTGAGCGAGCGGGTCGTGGGTGCCGAGCGGTTCCCGCTGGTTTCATGGGCGGGCTGGTACGGCCGGGTGTTTGGTGGTGGCTGGCGGCGACGGTGCTGGCCGGTGTGATGTCCGCCGATGCCCGGAGCCAAGCGGCGGAGCGGGCCGAACCGCTGAAGGGATTGCTGGTCACCGGCGGTTGCTGTCACGACTACGCTTCGCAGAAGCGGATCATCACCGAGGGACTGAGTCAGCGGATCAACATCGTGTGGGACGTGGTGCACGAAGGGGGCACGAGCCGAACGCACAAGGTCTCGATCTATCACAAGCCCGACTGGTCCGCCGGATACGACGTAGTGGTCCACAACGAATGCTTCGGGGGCGTTGCGGACGACGCGTTCTTGGAAAACATCGTCCGCGGTCACCGTGACACGGGGGTGGCCGCGGTATTCATCCACTGCGCATTGCACAGCTATCGATCGGCTCCCAAGGCGGTCGAGCAGTGGCGGGAGTTGATCGGCGTGTCGTCGAAATCCCACGAACGCCACCGCAGCGTACTGGTGAAGAATCTGCGGCCGACACACCCCGTGATGCGCGGCTTCCCCAGACAATGGCAGACGCCCAACGGCGAGCTGTACAAGATCTTCAAAGTCTGGCCGAACTGCACTCCCCTGGCGGAGGCGTTCGGTCAGGACACGCAGCAGAATCACACGGTCGTCTGGGTGAACACGTGCGGCAAGGCGCGCGTGTTCGGCACGTCCCTCGGACATCACAACGAAACGATGAACAACGACGTGTGGCTGGGACTGGTGGCCCGCGGAACGTTGTGGGCCTGCGGCAAATTGCGGGACGACGGCACGCCCCAGCCGGGCTACGAAGGTACGGGGATTCGGCCCATCGTCCTCGGACCGCTCCGGCCTCAGACCGATCCGCAATTCCGCAAACGGGATGGAGCGG
The DNA here is from genome assembly GCA_003696385.1 of Planctomycetota bacterium. GTDB lineage: Bacteria > Planctomycetota > Planctomycetia > Planctomycetales > Planctomycetaceae > J052. The sequence goes on from RFHO01000086.1 coordinate 22,324, forward strand.
CCAAGCCGAAGAAACGCAACTGATGCGGCCTGCGGGTCGGCAAGCGGTCGTGCAATGGTCGTTCCGGGCCGGGTGTCGCCGCGCGCGACGACGTGCAGGAGGAAACCCGAACGGATGACGCTGGATCAATTGAAGCCCGGACAGGTGGCCGTCGTCGTCGATGTGATCGGGGACGACGGCATCGCGATGCGGTTGATGGAAATGGGGCTCACCGAGGGGGTCGAAGTCCGACTGATCGGAACGGCGCCGTTCGGCGATCCGATGGAGTTCGAACTTCGCGGATACCATCTGTCGTTGCGATCCACCGAAGCGCGTCGCGTGCAGATTCGTCTGGTCGAACACCCCGAGTCGCCGGCGTGAGCTGCG
>RFHO01000493.1 GCA_003696385.1 Planctomycetota bacterium
GACGTACCGCTCGGCGGCGATCCGTTCGCCTCCTGCAAGTTCCACCGAACGAATCCGCCCCCTCTCGACGTCCCAGCGGACGGCGGCTCGATCGGGAATGATCGCAACGCCGGCCCGCGCGCATGCCACATGCAGGGCCCGCAGATGATGCGGGTTGCGCACCTGGCAGAACGACGGAACCCACAGGGCCTGCCCGATCTCCGGTGCCAGCCCCTTTTCGATCCGCTGCACCTCCCTGCCCCGCAGCCAGTGGACGGCGATGCGTTCGTCGGCATACGCCGCAGCGGTGTCCGTCAGGGAGACTTCTTCGTCTGCCACCTCCACCGCACCGCTTTCCCGGTATCCCGAATCCACTCCACTGGCATCGAACAGCCCGGCCACCCATTCCCGCCACAGCGCCGCGCTGAACGCGCGCAACCGCTGCTCGGGGCCCAGATCGACTTCCAGGTTCCCCGGCGGCAGCAGGCCGGCTCCCGCCCACGAAGCCTCGCGGCCCGGCTGCTGTCGGTCCACGACGCAGACCGAAACACCGTGCCGTGACAGCTCCCAAGCAACCGACAGCCCGATCACGCCGCCACCGACGACAATCACATCCCAGTTCATGCTCACTCCCGGCTCAGCCATGATTGCCTTCGTGGCTCGACTTTGCGCGTCCGCCCGCCAGCGCTCGGACGCGCGATCACAGGGCCGTGGACCTCGACGCACGGTACTGCCTACCAACCCGGCCGCGCTGGCCATTGTTTCAGTGTAGTGGCTCTCCGGTGTTTGCAAACGTGCCGGCGGGCGGCAGCACATCCAGCCAGCCCGAGATGGCATCGAACAGAGCGGGTTCGAAGCCGCGGTAGAAGTGGTCGGCACCGTCGACGACCCGCAGCGTTACATGAGTCCCCGGTCGCCGAGCGGCGATCGCCTCATCGATGCCGGCAAACGCCGCTCCGCCTTCGGCGATTTCGCGGCTGCCGTAGGTCAACAGCGCGGGGACCGTCAACCGGGGAAGCCACCGCAGAAAGTCGTACCGCGATGCCGGACCGTATTTGTCCAGAAACGTGCGGGGCGTCATCAGCGTGCGGAACGGCCAATGAACGAAGAAAGGTTCCTCCGCCCTGCCCTGCTGTTCCCGCAATACGGCTTCATGGTACGACTGCAGAAACACGTCCGCTTCAGCGCTCTGTGCGATCCTTCGGTGATTCAGACGGGGCGGCGAGACGGCGATGACGGCCCGCAGACGGCCGTTCGCATGGCCGCCCTCAGCCGCCCGCGAGGCCGCATACAACACCTTGATCGCGCCCAGGCTGTGCCCGACCAGCAACACCGCCCGACAGCCGGCCTGCGCCGCATGCCTTTGCCATGCCTCGATGTCGGCCGCGCATTCGGCAACGATTTCGAACGCCGCACCACCCCATGCCGTTCCGCCCGATCCCGAGAGCAACGCCACGATGTCGTGCCCGCGCGTGTTGGCCAGCAACACGCTGTGCCCGCGTGCATAGAGGTGACCTGCGATGCGATGACACAGCCGAGAAGCATAAAAGTTGCCCCCGACGCCGGGCAGCACGATTGCGGCATCCCTCGCTGCTCCGGCCTGGCCGCTGTTCGCAGCGTCGATCCACAGACCATGCAGTTCGAATCCGTCGGCCGTTTCACAAGCAACCAGACGGGGTTCGCCGGGCAGCGTGACGTTTCCCATGGTTGTGCCTCGACCGCAAGGGGATTTTTCGGACACGGCGTCGAGCCCAGGAATGGCAGCGCGCCTAACGGCGCCTTCCCGACTCGGGCGTATCGGAGATCGTGCGGCAGGATATTGGTCCCGCAGGGTCATTCCAAGTACCGGTGCCGCACCGATGGCTCGCCGCCCGCGTGTGCTTGAAGGACAGCCGCGCGGGTAGAATGTCCCGCCCCATGCTGGATCAATGGAACCGCGCACTGCCGGAAAAGTGGAAAAAAAGGCCGACCGCGTTTGGCGGAGCGATTCGGGCCGCGTGTGGCCGCTGGATCGATGAGGTCATGCCGTCGCGGAAAGATTGGGAGGGAGGTTCATGCCCGTTGAAGTCGCCCTGTGGCGCATCGACGAAAAACCGATCCCGGTTTCGTACACGACGATCGACGACGAGAAGACGCTCGAAGAGCGGATTCTTCAGGATGTGGCTCTGATCGACGACGGACTGTTCCTCATCGGCCGGCAGGTGAGGACGGCCTACGGCGGGTTCATCGATCTGCTGGCACTGGATCGCGACGGCAACACCGTCGTGATCGAGCTGAAGCGGAACAAGACACCGCGCGAAGTGGTTGCGCAGTTGCTGGATTACGCGTCCTGGGTCCGTCGCCTGGACGAGGACGACCTGCGCGAGATTTACGAAGCGTTCGCGCGGCAGCACCTGCCCGAAGCAGACCGTGGCAAATCACTCGACCAACGGCTGTGCGAACACTTCAACCTCGAAAATCCGCCGGAAACGTTCAACGACGCACACAGACTGATCGTCGTCGCGGGAGCGTTGGACCACAGCACCGAAAGGATCATCGAGTATCTGGCCGAAGAATGCGGTGTGAACATCAACGCGGTCTTTTTCCGGCACTTCAAGGACCAGGGGCACAGCTACCTGTGTCGTGCATGGCTGATTCCACCGGAAGAAGTCCAGAGTCGAGCCGCGATCAGCCGTGCGAAGCGCGAATGGAACGGTGAGTACTACGTGTCCTTCGGGCACGTCGGAAAAGACGGGCGGCACTGGGACGACGCCCGGAAATACGGCTTCGTTTCGGCCGGGGGCGGGAGCTGGTACACACGCACGCTGGGGCTGCTGGAATCCGGCGCTCGCATCTGGGTCAACGTGCCGAAAACCGGGTACGTCGGCGTGGGAATCGTGGAAGACGCTCAGCCCATGTTGGCGGACGAGTTTCTCGTCACCCACGAGGGTCGGCAGGTGCCCATCACGCATGTGCCATTGCGTGGTCGCCTGAAGTACGACACGGACGACCCCGACAAGCAGGAACGGCTGGTGCGCGTGAAATGGATCAGGACGCTCCCCTTGGAGGAAGCCATCAAGGAGAAAGGTCTGTTCGGCAACCAGAACACTGTCGCCAAGCCGACGACGCCGAAGTGGGACCACACCGTCGAACGACTGAAGCAGGCGTTCGGCATCACGGACTGACGCCGGCACCGGAGGGCACTCCGGCACGGACACCTCGGACGGCACCGCGCGGCCGCGAAATCGCGTTCGCCGCATCCGTCAACGCGGCTTCTGCTCTTTCGCCTGACCGCTTTCGCCTTCCAGCCTGTTCAACCCGGGTGCGGCAACGAAGCGGAGCACGACCTTGCCGTTGCTCGTGTCCCACACCACGACCTCTCCGTTGATCCCACCCGCGGCAACACGTTTGCTCGCTGCGTGTACCGCAACGGAAAAGACCCAGTCGCTGTGTCCGGTGTACGTGCGGAGGGCCTTGCCGGAACCGATTTCATGTTCACGGACGTTCTTGTCCTCGCAGGCCGAAAACACGTGGCCGTCCGGCGAGACGGCCAGCATGAAAATCTCGCCGCCGAATCCGCCGATCGCCCGGATCTGCTTTCCATCGCTCGGTTTCCACACGCGGAGCTGCTTGTCACGCCCCGCCGACACCACACTTTTGCCGTCCGGTGCAAAGGCCGCTGCGTAAACCGCGTCCGTATGACCGTTGAACGTCACCAACGCCTCTCCGGACGCGGCGTCGAACACCTTGCACGTCTTGTCACGCGCGGCGGTCACCAGTTTCTTGCCGTCCGGAGACCACGCCACGCCCATGACCCAATCGGCGTGGTCCTGGATTTCCAGGACCCTGCGTTTCTGGGCGACGTCGAACACGAAGACACTCCGGTCGGCACCAGCACAGGCCACGCGTTCGCCTTTGGCGTCGAACGCCACCGCCAGCATCGAGTCCGCGGTCGTGACCAGGTCGGCGACCAGTTTCCCGTCGGCGGACGCAAACAGTTTCAATTCGCCCATCTGCCCCGGAGTTCCCGCGGCAACCCCCAGCAGACTCCCGTCCGGAGAAAACGCGATACCGTGCACGCGCTCGGCGACATTGGTGATTCGCCGCACGCGACGGCCGCTCTGCGCGTCCCACAGGATCACTTCGTGGTACCCCGACGCCGCCAACCATTTGCCGTCCGGAGAAAAGGCCAATGCCGTGATGGGCACCGCCACCGGGTACGTTTCCGGCGGCAACGGCTGCGGTTCCTTCGGCGCAATGTCGAACAGTTTCGCATGAGGATCGATCCCGGCATCCAGCCGCGCTCCCGTGGCCACCCACTTGCGAATCACCGCAATCTGTTCGGGCGTGAGCGGATCGGCGTCCTTGGGCATCGAACCGTCTTCGACCATAGCCACCAGCACGGACGCATCCGGATCACCGGGTTCGATGACCACCCCGGATTCTCCGCCGGCCATCAGCGACGCGAACGTCTCCAGGTTCAACCGCCCCTTCGCGGTGCGGGCGTTGTGGCACGCCAGGCACCGTTTCACAAAAATCGGCGCCACCGACTCGGCAAAAGAAACCAGCTTGCCGGCCGCAATCAATGCGCGATCGGCCGCCCGCCTCGCCGCCACGTATTCCGTCCGCAGCTTTTCGACCTCCGGCTTCAGCTTCGCATAGCGCTGTGTCAAACTCTGCTCGCGCCGCTCCGCTTCCGCCAGTCGCTGTTCCGTTTCCGCCAATTGCTTCCGCTTGGCCGCCAGCGGGCCGTCGACCGGTGCGAGTTGCTTGCGTGCTGCGGCCAACGCCTGTGCCGCTTTGGCCGCCTCGGCTTCGGCCGCCTGAACAGCCTTCACGGCCTGCGCCAGCTCGCGCGAGGTGTCATCGATTCGCTTGCGAAGCTCAGCGAGCCGCGC
>RFHO01000494.1 GCA_003696385.1 Planctomycetota bacterium
GCAGGGTGTCGGCACACGCCGCGATCCGGCCACGATCCGCAATGAGCGGGGCCGCTATTACGGATGCATCGAAAACATCGACCGCCAGGTCGGCCGCGTCCTGAAGCAACTGCAGGAGATGGGCGAACTGGACAACACGTACGTCTTCTTCACGGCCGACCACGGCATCGCCGTCGGCCGACACGGCCTGCAGGGCAAACAGAACCTGTACGAACACACGTGGCGCGTTCCGTTCATCGCCCGCGGTCCGGGAATCAAGCCCGGCAGCCGTGCCTCGGGGTTCATCTACCTGCTGGACGTACTGCCCACTCTGTGCGACCTGGCCGGGATCCCCATACCGGAAACGGTCCAGGGCAAGAGCTTTCGCGACGTGCTCGAAGGCCGCCGCGAACGCATCCGCGACGTCCTGTACGGCGTGTACTGCGGGGGGACCAAGCCCGGCATGCGATCCGTCAAGACCGCCGACGGCTGGAAGCTGATCAAGTACGACGTGCTCAACGGCGAGGTGCAGCGGACACAACTCTTCAACCTCAACGACAACCCGCTGGAGTTCCTGACGCAGCACCACGATGCTGCCGTGGTGCGGCTCACCGGGGCCCGCCCGTCGCAGGAACAGACCAACCTGGCCGACGACCCGCGCTACGCAGCCAAACGCAAGGAGCTCGAAGCGCTGCTGCTGGCCGAAATGCGCCGGCTGGGCGATCCGTACCGGCTGTGGGACCAGCCGCAGGACGGTTTCGATCGCGAAGCCGCACTGAAGGAAGTGCCCAAAAACCGCGGTAAGAAAAAGCCCAAGCGGCCGCGGAAAAAGAAGCCGGCCGGACAGCAGTCGAAAGCCGGAGCGCCGTCGCCGCCCGGCAAAGGCACCCCCGCGACCGCCCCGTCACGCCCGTGAACCTGCTCGCGGCATCGGCCCGGCCGGCAGCCCGAAACGACGGCAAGCGCTGGGCGCCATGCCGCGCACGGCGCTGTGCCTTCACGGATCCGCTTGCGGCCACAGATCCGCAGTGCCTACGGATCCGCGCCGGATTGCGCATCCATCTGTGGTCCCGCGTGGCCGGATGCTTCGGGTTGTCGTACGACCGTGCAGCAAGGAAAACAACGCGATCGTGCGCCGCCCAAGCTCGCGGTCCCGTGCCAGCCGTGCAACCGACCGGTCGGCAGTGCCCAACGACGGGGTTACAATGATGTGCGGAGAACGCCGGCCTCGGCGGGCCGCCCTCCGGATCTCGCGGCCGGCCGTGCAATGGCACGCATTCCACGGCGCCCCATCGGACCGGCCGGTTCTCCCCGACACCCCACAGTTCGCCCACCACGAATCCCCACCAGATCGGAAGCGGTGTCATGTCCGTTCGACCGCGAACCACGCGTTCCCTCCCACGGCGACTGGCGATGAACATGCTGCATCGATCGCGCTGGCTGCTCGCGTGCGGTCTGCTGGTCAGTCTGACCGCGATGAGAGCCGGCTTGGCAGACGACCGGGCAGGGGGCGTCGCGCCCACCGGCCGTTCCGCTGGTTCGTCCGACCGGCCGGTCCGGTTCACGACGGATATCCGTCCGATTCTCGCCCGGCACTGCTTCGCCTGCCATGGCCCGGACGCCGCTGCGCGTGAAGCGGACCTGCGTCTGGACGACCGGCAGGCCGCCGTCGAGGCCGGGGCCATCACCCCGGGCAAACCGGAGGACAGCGAGCTGATCCGGCGGATCCAGTCGCGGGACGCCGACGAGCGGATGCCTCCCCCTTCGACCCGCGACACGCTGAGCGACCGCGAGAAAGCACTGCTGGTGGCATGGATCCGCCAAGGCGCCCCGTACGAAACACACTGGGCGTTCGTGCCGCCTCGGCGTCCGCCGTTTCCCCGCGGAACGGCGTCGTCCCGCCATCCCGTGGATCGCTTTCTGGATGCCCGGATGCAGCAGGCGGGCCTGACCCCCACCCCCCCGGCGGATCGCCACACGCTGATTCGACGGCTGTATCTGGATCTGCTGGGCATCCTGCCCATGCCAGAAGAAGCGGACGCGTTCGCGGCCGATCCGCGTCCCGATGCCTTCGAGCGTCTGGTCGATCGGGTCCTCGCTTCGCCGCGGTTCGGTGAGCGGCAAGCGGTGTGGTGGCTGGATCTGGCCCGCTATGCCGACAGCAACGGCTACGAAAAGGACCGTCCGCGCAGCATCTGGCCCTATCGCGACTGGGTGATCCGGGCGCTGAACGCCGACGTTCCGTTCGACCGCTTTTCGGTGATGCAACTGGCCGGCGACATGCTGCCCGACGCCGGCCCCGACGCGTTGATCGCCACCGGCTTTCACCGCAACACGATGCTCAACGAAGAAGGCGGCATCGATCCGCTGGAGTTCCGCTTTTACGCGATGGTGGACCGCGTCGCCACGACCGGCACGGTGTGGCTCGGGCTGACGGTCGGCTGCGCGCAATGCCACGACCACAAGTACGACCCGATCACGCAGGTCGACTACTACCGCATGATGGCGCTGCTGAACAATGCCGACGAACCGGACTTTCGCGTTCCGGACCCGGACGTTCTTCGCCGGCAGAAGGACATCGACCGGCGGATCGCCGCTCTCGAAGCGCAGCTCCCCGCGCAGTTCCCACCCGACGACGGACCGGGCAACGAGGCTCAGCGACGGCAACGCAACCTTGAAAAGCACTTCGCCGCCTGGCTGGCGGAACAGCACGCGGCGGCCGTTCCGTGGTCGGTCCTCCGTCCGACGCACTTCGAAACCAATCTACCCCGGCTGGAACTGCTCCCGGACGGATCTCTGTTCTCCACCGGTGACATCACCAAGCGGGACGTGTTTCGCCTGCAGTTCGACCTGTCGGAATGCCTGGAACCGATCACGGCGCTGCGGCTGGAAGTGCTGCCGGATCCGCGACTGCCCAATGGCGGTCCCGGGCGAGCGTACTACGAAGGCCGCAAGGGCGACTTCTTCCTCAGCGAAGTCACCGCCGACGTGGACGGACGGCCGGTCGTCTTCCGGCACGCTTCGCACAGCTACGGCAAGATCAGCATCGGCAGCGGCACGGCCGAGGCACGGAACGTGATCGACGGCGAAGGCTCCACCGGCTGGTCCACCGCCGGCGCCGAGGGGCAGGCCAATCAACTGGTGCTCAATCTGGAGCGACCGCTTTCGCCGCAGGGCACACTGACGCTGACGATGCTCTTCGAGCGTCATTTCGCCGCGAGCCTCGGACGCTTCCGCTGGTCGGCCACCTCATCGACGAAGGCCGTCCGAGCCAAACGGCTGCCGGTCGAACTGGAGGCGATGCTGGCCGGCGTCGACGGCCCCGAAAAACTGCCGCCCGCCGACCGGAACGCGTTGTTGCAGCAGTTTCTCCGCACAACGCCCCTGCTGGCGGAGGCTCGCAAACGCATCGACGCATTGCGCCGGCAACGACCGGAGCTTCCCACCACGCTGATTCTCCGCGAACGGCCGCCCGACAACCCGCGGCCGACCTTTCGCCATCACCGCGGCGAGTACCTGAGTCCGCGCGAACGGGTCGAACCAGGCCTCCCGGGGCTTTTCGAGCAGAGCTTGCGCGCCGCGGGCCGCGCCGCGCCGCGGAACCGCCTCCAATTCGCTCGCTGGCTGGCCAGCCGCGACAACCCGCTGGTCGGCCGCGTGACCGTCAACCGCGTCTGGCGACAGCTCTTCGGAACGGGCCTCGTCCGCACCGACGGCGACTTCGGCACCCAATCCCCACCGCCGACACATCCGCAGTTGCTGGACTGGCTGGCGGTGGAGTTCACCGCCCCGGACGGACTGAACTGGTCGCTCAAACGGCTGTACCGGTTGTTGGTCACGAGCGCCGCTTACCGCCGTTCCGCCCGGACCACGCCTGTCGACCGCCGGCGCGATCCGGAGAACATCCACTATGCGCGCGGCGCTCGGTTTCGCCTGGACGCCGAAATCATCCGGGATGCCATGCTCTCGGCAGCCGGAATCCTGTCGGACAGAATGTACGGGCCGCCCGTTTACCCGCCTCAACCGCCGATCGTGACCGCCTTGGCCTACGGCAGCCCCAAGTGGACCGTATCGACGGGCGAAGACCGCTATCGCCGCTCGGTGTACACGTTTCTCAAGCGTACCGCGCCGTTCGCCGCGTTTACCGTCTTCGACGCACCCAGCCGCGAAAGCTGCACCGCGCGACGCAACCGCAGCAACACGCCGCTGCAGGCCCTGACCCTGTTGAACGACCCGATGTTCCTGGAGCTGGCCGCGTGGACCAGCGAACGTGCCCTGCGCGAAGCGGCATCCGGATCCGCGTCACCCGCGGCTGCCGATCCGCCGCGCGTGGCTCGCCGGCTGTTCCGGCTGCTGCTGACACGGCCGCCGACCAACGACGAACTGCAGTCCATCCTGGCGTTCTTCGAAGCGCAGCAGCGCCGCTTCCGCGACGCTCCGGACGAAGCCCGCCGACTGCTGGGTGAGCAGTTCCTGCGGATCGCGCGCGATCCTGCGGCCACCGCCCCGGGGGAGAACGACCGGATCCAGACACTGGCGGCCTGGACGCTGGTCGCCCGCGCACTGATGAACACAGACGAAGCGATCTCACACCAGTGACCGGCTTTTCGAGCCACGCTCCCTGCGTACATCCACGATCGTTCGGGCAACCGGGAGACGTCTGGCGGAGGACAAACGATGCGACGCTCGAATCGGTTCCGGTCTCGTCACGGCGGACGCGCGTTCGCCGACGGCGCGACGCCGATTGCCCGCCGCGCCTTCCTCGGCACCGGCGGCGTGTCGCTGGGGCGGATCGCTCTGGCCTGCCTGCTGAGCCGCGAGACGGCCGCCGAAGTCCCACAGGAACGCAGCCGCGACGCGCTGGTCGCTCCTCGCGCACCGCATTTCGCCCCCCGAGCCAAACGGGTGATCTACCTGTTCATGGCCGGCGGCCCCAGCCAGCTCGAGCTGTTCGACTACAAACCGAAACTGGCGGAGCTGGAAGGCAAACCACTGCCCCCGTCGGTGATCAAGGGGCAGCGGTACGCGTTCATTCAGCCCGACGCAGCCGTGCTCGGCCCGCGCTTCCGGTTCCGCCGCTGTGGTGAGAGCGGGGCGCTGCTTTCCGAAGTCCTCCCGCATCTGGCCGAGGTGGTGGACGACATCGCCATCGTCCGCAGCGTGCACACCGACCTTTTCAACCACGCTCCGGCACAACTGCTGATCAACACGGGCCGCGGCATTCCCGGACGCCCCAGCCTCGGGGCCTGGCTGAGCTACGGCATTGGCAGCGAAGCGGACGACCTGCCGGCGTTCGTAGTGCTCAAGAGCGGCGGAAGCCTCAGCGGCGGAGCCGCCCTGTGGGGATCGGGATTCCTGCCCTCCATTCACCAGGGCGTGCCCTTCCGCTCACGCGGCGCACCGATCCTGCATGTCGAGAATCCCCCCGGCATCGACCGCACGATCCAGCGGGAAACGCTGGAGCTCGTCCGCGGGTTGAACGAGCGACAGGCGGCGCTGTTCGCCGATCCGGAAATCCAGACCCGCATCGCGGCCTACGAAATGGCCTTCCGCATGCAGATGCGGGCGCCGGAACTGATGGACTTCGCACAGGAAACGCGGGCAACCCTGGAAATGTACGGCGCCGACCCGAGCAAACCGCAGGCTGCCTTCGCCAACAATTGCCTGCTGGCCCGACGGCTGGCCGAACGTGGCGTCCGCTTCATCCAGGTGTACCATGCCGGTTGGGACCACCACAGCAACGTGCAGGGCGGCGTGGCGGCTCAGGCCAGACAGACCGACCGGGCCTGCGCCGCGTTGATCCGCGACCTGAAACAACGCGGACTGCTGGAGGAAACGCTGGTGGTCTGGGGCGGTGAATTCGGCCGAACGCCGATGGTCGAATCCAGCGCGGCACTGGGCCGCAAGCTCGGCCGCGACCACCATCCGCAGGCGTTCACCATGTGGTTCGCCGGCGGCGGGATCCGCCCGGGAGTCACCTACGGCGCCACCGACGAACTCGGCTTCCACGTCGTCGAAGGAGCCGCCCACGTCCATGACGTGCAGGCCACGATCCTGCACTGCCTGGGGATCGACCACCGGCGGTTGACGTTCCGAGACCGCGGACTCGACGTCCGCCTGACCGGCGTCGAAGAACACCACCCGATCCGCGCGATTCTCGCTTGAGCGCCTCGCGGCCTGAGCGTCTCCCGGCCGCAGCGCAGCGCGGCGCCGGGA
>RFHO01000495.1 GCA_003696385.1 Planctomycetota bacterium
ACCCGGCGCCGCGCCCGCCGACGCCGGCTCCTTCGGTACCGGCAGTCCCGCCGACGAAGCCGAGCGCATCCGCCGCGCCCTCGCGGCCACCGGCGGCAACCGCGTCCAGGCGGCGGCGCTCCTCGGGATCAGCCGGGCGACGCTGTACCGGAAGATGGCGCGGCTCGGGATCACGGGCGGTTCATAGTCCGTGAGCCGCGTTGCGCACCAGGACGCGGCTACGCCGTTCACGGTAGGGGATCGGAGTCGAGGTGACCGTCGATGCCGGCTTGATTCTGGACGGAAAAGCCGGTTTCAATTTGGTGCCTCGGCCCGCCGCCGTTTCCTTCTGGGTCGTACCGATGCCTGCCCTTCCAGCACCCGGAATGCCGGACCTTGGCCGACCTCGCAGCGTTCACGCAGCGGAGAGCCTTCCCTCTGGATGATTGCCACCGAGGGACTGGCAGGCGATCGAAAGCGGCGGCCGTCATGGCCAGGGCCGATAGGAAGCCCGGCCCGGGCGCCCCGCTCCCGTTCGACGTGCTGACGATCGACTTCCGCTGGTCGGACCGCCTGGCCACGATGCCGTACGGAAGGATCGCCTGTGGCCTCTAGCCGGCGTGTGGACGATCTGCCAAGCGCTGCCCCCGGCAGCTCGCCCTGTCTCACCGGTCAGGCCCAGCACCTGCAACGAAATCACCACTGGATGCAACCGAGTGCCAATTCCCACGGCGTTCCAGTACGAGGACCATGGGTTGTGTGATTGCGATACCGCAGGAGCTGCCGGGGCGAGCCGCGGCGAGGGTGTCGTGCCTCGCACGTCTTGACCGCTAGCGAAACCGCGGCGCCGGTTGGGCCTCCTGCCGGTAGAGGAGGACCTCATGACGAAAGTACACACCGGACTGGCCGCGTCAGCACTTTTCTTCGCCTGCGGACTCGCTTTGCTGTCGGCAAGCTGCACCCCGTGTTACGCCGACGACGCCACCGAACTACAGAGACTTGCTGACGAAGCGTTTGAGATCTTGCATAATGTCTCCGTTCAGCTTCCTGACGGAACGTGGGAGCGGGTCGCTCGTTCGACGTCGCCTTCCGGTGAGCTTCAAGGACTGATTCTGAAACAGTACGTGGACGAGTTTTTCCTCGCTCAGACGCTTTCCAATCTAGACCACGGCTGGATCGCGATTTTCCGGAACGAAGCCGAAGGCTTCGATGTTGCGATCCGGTTCCGCCGCGACACAGAGGGGAACATCCAGGTTGATTTCGCGTTTGCCGACGCGCTCGGCGTGGAAACAGTGGCCACGGCGCCGTACATCCTCGGAGAAAGCGACCCCTGCGATGGTGAGACGACCACGTGCACAGGACACAGCGGATCGAACCCTCAAAATGGCTATCCAAACGGCCTGAGCAACTGAGAAGACGGATCTGGTGATTTCCAGAATACAGGGGATGTGGACGAGAACGGGCACCCGATCTACGATAGCCTCTCGGGAGGTGGCCAGGTGGTCGGCTGTGACCGCGGCCCGGGCAGTACGGTTGTCGTCGCACCACGATAGAGCTGCATGTGAGTGTACGGGATTGCACCCCGGGCCCCGCTGGTTCCTTGCTCTTGCTTCCGTGTTGCGCACGTTATAGAGCACATACGTCCGAACCTGACTCCTCGTCGCCCTTCAACCGGCGCGGCGGGCTCTGCCGACGCCGAAGGATCCTCACGGGGTGCGGCTTTCAGTCGCTCCAGTCCATGGCCTCGAACGGCAAAATGGATATCGGCGCGAGCTGAGGAAGGCGTCGCCGGGGTATCCTAGTTGCGCGAGAATGCGCCGCCGTTCACAGGTGAAGTCATGATTCGTGCACGGTGCGTGACGACAAGTCGGCAGCCTCGGCGGCATGCCAATTGGCAATGCTCTTTCCCCGCGGCACCCCTGTGTGCAGCGACAATCCGAACACCGACCAGAGGGCGAAGGAGGAGGTTGACCGGTGCGCTCGTTGTTTCCATCGCGATGGCCGCGGGTGGCCTCGCTAGCCCCGCCGCTGGACCACAACTGTCGCAGCAACGCGCCGTATTGACGGCCGAGCCGAGAGACATACGCCCTTTGCTCAGCGCCCGTTCGATCTGCGATGGTGTCGTCTCAGGCGCGGCTGCAGTCGGGTCCGACGGCACGGTAGAAGTCCCCTTGCGACTGCCATGCGGGCAGCTCCTACTCCAAGTCGGTCAGGAGGTATGGCGCCCGGGAGGGGCACATGTGTTCGAGGTACTTTTTGAAGACGTATTCCCCGGGTTGCAGAGGGAGCCTATCGGCATCACGGTGCCACCTTTGGCGTTGTTGAGCGTTCGCGTGCTCGATGCGTCGGACAGACCATACACTCGTAGTTTCATCACGCTGTGGCCGCTACGAGAATCTCGCGGGAACGGCTCTCGCGGTGGTTCGGCACGATCATCAATGCTCATCTCCGACGTTCTGGAACTGGCGGTGCTCCCAGGTCGCTACCGCGTAGACGTTCCCGGCCAGAAGATCGTAGATCTCTCTGGCGCCGGGGTCGTTGTCGACGGTCAGTCAATCGAAGTGTTCCCGGGACGCTCAACGCTACGGTTGCAACTTGGAGTCGAGAGCACACCGACCGAACTTGATTTCGTCAACGAAACCGGCGGCCCGCTACCACCGATCGTGGTCGACGAACTGGAGCTGTCCGGTTTCGGTCGGTGCCACTTCTGTGGGCTTTGCCTTCCTCCACGGCCCTGCCGTTATTCGGCGACGGCTCTCCCGGTGGCGCTGGCCTTCCAGGCGGGAGCAGAAGTCGAATTCGACCCCGAGGCTGTGACGATTGTCGACCCCCGCGCAACTCGGGCCGTCGTGCACGTGCGGCCACTCGGCAGCGGGCACCGGTTCCGGGGACGGGTGGTCTCCGCGCCGGAACATGATCCAGTCGGCGGCGCACTCATCAGTGCCGAGGTCCAGTGTCCGAACCGCAGCCGAACCGTTGGGGCGCGCACACATCCCGATGGAACATTTTCGATCTCGTGCCCAAGTGAGTGCGCCGTGCGTCTGCACATTCGGCCGCCGGACCCGGGTCATGTAGCAGTGCGGGGACTTGAGGCGCCTTGCGCGCTGGACGACCCGGTCATCGTCGAGCTGCAAGAGGGCGCCCGCGTCTCCGGCGAGGTGCGTGACGCGATGGCACGTCGGGTTTCCGGCCTTCGCATCGGTCTGTCCGCTTGCGGTCGGACGACCAGACCGCGGAGCCCAGTGGCGGTTGCGGTGACCGATGCCGAGGGCCGCTTCACGTTCGCTGGACTCGCCCCCGGATGCTACGACTTCATCCTCCCCGGACGCGACGATGCGTTCCTGGTCGACCGGGAAGGAAGGCCGGCCGCGGTTGATCTTGATGCGGGCGATTCTGCCGAAAGCATCGAGCTGCGGCGCGTGGGGGCGGCGCGGCTCTGCGTTGAGGCTGTCGATCCCTCGGGAGAACCGGTCCCGCTCGATCTGCTGGAACTGCATCCGCTGACCGCCACTGGCGAATCAGGCGGCCCGCTCCGCTGGCGGCGAAGTCGGCCGCGGAGCGTGGGCCCGATGTGCGCGGGCCCTTTGCCGCCAGGCACATACCTGCTGCACGCCGGCGAGCTAACGAGCCCGTTCGTGCCGGTCTGGTGGCCTGGCGAGCACGAGAGGAGACAAGCCGTTCCGATCGACCTCCGGTCCGGCGATGACCTCGACCTCCGGCCCCTTGAGGTCATGCCAGCGGGACTCCTTGTGCTTCGGATGCCGGGACCGACCGTTGCGGAGCGTGACGAGATCACCATAGGTCTCGCCCCGGCTCCCACCACCGGGAAGATCTCCCAGACGGGCGGAGAGAAGAATGCCCGAAGCTTGGCCTTCACGACGATCGATCCCACACGTGTCGTGCTGCCGCAGAAAGAAGAGGGTCGTCTGATCAGAGTTCTCGGAGTACCGGAGGGTCGATGGCTCGTGCGCGTGTGCCTCGGCAAACCCCATGAGCGGTCGTGCGGCGTGCTGGGACCGGTCGCGGTGCAGCGCGGCAAGCCGAGCCGCATCGAAGTGGCTCCGGAACTCCCCTCGGCGGGGTTGGCTGGAAAGGACCCTGCACCAAAGAACCCGCAACCCCCGAAAACGCCCAGCCGCTAGTGCTCTTCGCCCGCTGAGTTCCTTCCTTGCCCCCGAAAAGAGCTATCGCACACCATCTCGGCAACGGCCGGACAAGCCAGGAGCCAGCGACGATTCGACCGTGCCCTGGCTACCCTGTCGACGACGTCCCGGGGAGCACTTGCACCGACCGCATCGCCGCCGTCGTCGAGCAGCGGAGCTCACGCCGGCACTGCTCGGAGCAGGACAAGCCAACTCCTTAGCAGTAACTCCCTCAGGGCAAAGGGTGGCGGTCCTTTCTGGCCTTGAGTGCCCCGCGACGACGTGATCGAGCTGCTGTGACCTCGACCCGGCGCATGATACTTCTGTGCAACGCTGGAGCGTCGTTGTACCCGAGCAGCCAGGCAAGCTCAGCCCAAGTCCTGTTCTCCGACCGTCCTTTCCGGACAACTGCCGCGCAGTAGGCCCCGAGGACTTGGTGCGGGCTGGCTCCGCATCGTGACACTTTGCGCCAGAGCGTCGCTCGGGACATGCACGCTTCCTCGGCCCATTCAAGGACCGAGTGCGCGCATTCCAGCGTCGGCACGATCGAAAACAAGTCGGGCGCTCCATCCGCAGTTTGCATGAATCGATGAATCCTTGTCGGGATCCATTCGTCAAGCTGGAGGACTGGTCGAAGCATGGGTCGCAGGATCTTGCTCAGCCACCTCTGGGCACCTCCGGGGGGCGGGGGGGGGATGACACCAAAGCCGGTCCCGATCCAACGCGAGATGTCGCGACCCCGCGCGTCTTGCGGCGCGAGGAGCAGGCGGTCGCGTACCGATTTGCTGTTCGCGAGCAACCACTCGGGCCGCCACTCATCAATCTGTCGTCGCCAACCACGTAGAAAGTGTCCTCTCGAAGTTGCGCCGCTGCTTCGCGCGCCGAGGGCGTGCAGACGTGAAAAGGGACGCCGCCTTCAAGGGAGGAACAGTCGAACGGGACGAAGAAAACGAGCCGACGCATCACCCGCTGTCCCCGCTGGCCGTGCCCGTTGATTCTACCGTCGTCTCCTCGCGCCGAAAAGAGAACAGCCGGTTCGTCCGGCACCCACCTTGCGTGCCCGGAGGGCCGCCGCACTCGCAGGCGATTGCCCCTTTCCATCTCATCGCCGGTTCTAAGTTGGACAGAGTCGCCGGTCTGAATTGGACACTTTGATCGGCGCTGGTCCCGGCGTGCCGCTGGGGAAGCTCGGCGGCCGGCTGTTCGCCCGGAGTGAGCCCGGAGGGGGAAAGTAGGGCGAAGCCCGGACGATCACGCTGCCGGCCGGGGCACTTGTCAAGTTTCTTGTGTCTGAGGCCGGTCATGGCTCATCGTCTTCGAAACGCTCCTGGAACATCCGGTTGAGTTCCTGAAGTGCCGTGCAGGTGTTGGAGGCGGGTCTGCTCCAGCGGCCGTCGTGGAGGTTCCGGACGGTCAAGGCGATCTTGATGCGGGTGATCCGCTCCGACTGGAAGTAGCCGCCGCTGTTGCGCCGCAGACGCTCGAGCTCGCCACCCGCAGCCTCGACGGCATTGGTCGTGGACGGCGTCCTGCGGATCGCGTCCGGGTACTCGAGGGAGACCAGATAATGCCCGGCCTTCCGGAGGAGCCCCCGGACGAAGGTCGGTGCTCGGCTCTCGAAGTCGCGGCACAATCGCTCGAAGTCGCTGGCCGCGCGCTCGATGTCGTAGCTGTTCTTGATCGCCCGCCACCGCCGCTGGAACTCGGCGTTGTCCTCGCGCGATAG
>RFHO01000496.1 GCA_003696385.1 Planctomycetota bacterium
ACTCCGCACCGTCCGACGACCGCTCGGACATCCGGCTCGCTCAGCACACCCGGCCGGCCGACAGCTCCGCCGATACCCGGACGGCCCCCATACGACGGGTCACCGAAGTCTTCCGTCCGCGGCACAAGACGGTCGAGGTCGTAACCGAAGAGCTGCTGCGGACCTTCTTCGGAGGCGCCGAGGGTCTGCTGGCCACGCTCACCACGCCCAGCCCGGACGGAACACCGGTGATCCTTCGCGATCAGCGATCCGGAGCGGTCGCAACGCCTCTGGCCGAACCGCCAGCCGAGCGAACCCGGTTCCGGATCGTGTTGCCGATTCCCGAACCGACGGACGAAAAAGGCGAGAAGGACGCGACGCGTCCCGCCGCCGGCGGACGGATCGTCTCGTTCGATGTCGCAATCGATCCGCAGGGCCAGAAGATCAGCGTCACCGGGACCGCAGCGGTCACGGCCGAAGTGATTCGGCTGCTGAACGCCCTGGACACCGCGGACGGCGACGTGCGAACCGAGCGGGTTCGCGTTCACCGATCACCCGAACGCACCGCTGCGCTGGCCCATCAGTTGCAGAACATCGCCACGCGCCTCGCGGCGTACCGTCGCCAACGCGAAGCGGCCGGTGACGGCGCGGCCCGGCCTCGACCGGAAGCCGCCAACACCGGCGGAACGCCGGCGCAGCCGGAGAACGCATCCCTCCCGGCGAACGACACCGCAGACGGCCAGCCGACGGACGGCGAAGGCCAGCCGTCCGGAGCACCGTCGGACGGTGAACGCGGCGAGGGCCAGCAGCGGCTCCCGGATCTGGTCGGCCAACTGAAGGGTGATGTCAGCGTCGAGTCGATGGAGGACCTGGGCGTATTGATCATCCGCGGCGGAAAGGAAGACGTCGAACGCGTCCTGCGGGTGATCCAGCAGATCGAACAGCTCAGCGTCGGCACGGCTCCGGACGTTCACCTGCGACCGCTGAAGTACGTCAACAGCGAGTCGCTGGCGGAGCTGCTGACCACGGTCTACGAGCGACTGGCCACGGCCCGCGGCCGCGTGGTCCAGCAGACGAACGTGGCCGCCTTCTACGCCCTCAGCAAGCCCAACGCCCTGCTGATCGTCGCCTCGGCGCGGGACCTGGAATCGATCGGCAAACTGATCGACCAGCTCGATCGGCCGGTGGATCCGAACCGCGAATTCGAGGTATTCCGCCTGCGCAACGCGATCGCCTCGCAGGTGGCTCAGATCCTGACCGACTTCTATGACGACCGTCCGGGACTCGGACCACAGGTCCGCGTGGTCTCCGATGCCCGCACCAACGCGATCATCGTGCAGGCCGCACCGACCGATCTGTGGGAAATCCGCAAGATCATCGAGCGGATCGACCGCCCCAACGCCCAGGCCGTCCACCGGATCCACGTGTACCCGCTCCGCAATGCCGTGGCGGAAGAATTGGCCGAAACGCTCAATCAGGCCCTGCAGAGCGCCCTCTCGCCGCCGGGCACGGGCGTCACCGCCGGCACGGGAATCACCACCGGAGGCGCTTCCCAGCAACTGCGCGAAGTCCGCTCGGCCGTGCTCGAACTGTTCGCGGAAAAAGACGGCAAACTGCTCCGCTCGGGACTGCTGGCGGACATTCGCATCACCGCCGAACCGCGGAGCAATTCGCTGATCGTGCTCGCCCCGCCGGAAAGCCAGCCGCTGCTGGCGGAGCTGATCCGGCAATTCGACCGGCCCAGCCAGAACGTCGCGGAAATCAAGCACTTCACGCTGCAGAACGCCGACGCCTCCGACGTCGCCGAACTGCTCACCGAACTGTTCATCAACCAGACCGGCGACCAGCCGCAGGGCATCCAGCTCGCCGGCGCAACCGGTAACGGCGAGGCGATCATCCCGCTGAAGGTCTCCGTCGACACCCGCACCAACAGCATCCTGGCGGTCGGCGGAGCCGACACGTTGCGGGTCGTGGAGGCCATCGTGCTGCGGCTGGACGAAGCCGACATCCAGAAACGCCAGACCGCCGTGATCCGCCTGAAAAACTCCCCCGCCGCCGACGTCGCCGACGCGATCAACCAGTTCCTGCAGTCCCAGCGGGACTTGGCCCAGGCCGATCCCGATCTGGTCAGCGCCTTCGAGCAGATGCAGCGGGAAATCATCGTCGTTCCGGAAATCGTCACCAACAGCCTGCTGATCAGCGCCACGCCGCGGTACTACACCGAGATCACCGACATGATCACCAAGCTCGACGCACCGCCGCCACAGGTCCTCATCCAGGCTTTGCTGGTCGAAGTACAACTGGACAACACCGACGAGTTCGGCGTCGAGCTGGGCTTCCAGGATTCGGTGCTGTTCGATCGCAGTCTGCTCAGCAACATCCAGACCGTCAGCCAGATCATGCAGACCGGCGGCAACATGCAGACCATCGTGGACACCATCGTGTCACAGGAAGGCCAGCCCGGATTCCTGTTCAACAGCCCCATCCTCGGCAACAACACCGGCAATCCCAACGCGCGTCCCGGCAAGGTCGGCAAGCAGGCCCTGTCCAACTTTCAACTGGGCCGCATCAACAACGACCTGGGCTTCGGCGGACTGGTGCTGACCGCCAGTTCCGAAAGCGTCAGCGTGCTGCTGCGGGCCCTGTCCGCCAAGCGGCACGTCGAAATCCTCAGCCGCCCGCAGATCCGCACGCTCGACAATCAGCTCGCCCAGATCCAGGTCGGCCAGGAAGTCCCGCGGATCAACGGCTTCACCACCAGTGCCACCACCGGCGTCGCCAGCCCGCTGGTGGAACAGTCCGAAGCCGGCATCATCCTCACGGTCACGCCGCGGATCAGTCCCGACGGCATGGTGGTGATGGAAGTGGTCGCCGAAAAGAGCCAGTTCTCCGGCGACGGTGTCGACCTGTTTACCGACACGCAGACCGGCACGGTCATCCGTTCGCCCATCAAGGACATCACGACCGCCCGCACGACCGTCTCGGTCGCCAACAACCAGACCATCGTGCTGGGCGGCATGATCACCAAGACGGAAGACACCATCGAACGCAAGGTGCCCTGGCTGGGCGACATCCCCATCCTCGGCATCCCCTTCCGCTTCGATTCCACCACCACGCAACGCAAGGAACTGCTGATCTTCCTCACGCCGCGGATCGTCCGCAGCGACGAGGAGTCCGAGCTGATCAAGCAGATCGAAATCGAGCGGCTGAACTTCTCGCAGGAGGAAGCCGAACAGATGCACGGCCCGCTGTTCGCCGTGCCCCAGGACTTCGAAGCCGTTCCGGCACAGCCACCGGCCGCGCCGCCGGCACCGCCGGCCCCCCAAGGAGCAATGATCGAGCCGCCCCGTCCGTTCACCCCGCCCAGCGCGATCCCCGCGCCCGCCGCCTCCGAACCAACGTCCTCGCCGAACGGCAACGAGCGAACCTCGCGGGCGGACAATACGTCCCCGAAACCGCCGCCCGAGGCGGATGCTCCGGCCGAAGCATCCGCCGCACCGCCCCTCGACGCGCCGTCCGCCGCGAGCGGCCCGGTGCGCCCTACCTCGGGCGAACGTCCCGGGAAAGCTCCCCCGTTCCCTGAGGAACTGGAAGAAGTCGACGTCATGGAATGAAGCTCCGGCAACCCCCGTCACCGGGTTCCTCTCCCCCGCCACTGCGGACACGCTTTCAGGTCCAACGCCATGAATCGCCGCATCACCATCCCCCATCCGCACGATACTCCGACCGCTCCCACCGGCACCGACGCCGCCATCGCTGCCGCCGCACACCCTCGCACCGCACGCGGCTGCACTGCGCTGGCCGTCGCGGCACTCCTGATGACCGCCGGATGCCAGAGCCTCGCGCTCGTCGGCGGCACGCGGATCGGACCGTGGAAAGTCCGCGAAAAGATTCCTCGCGCCACCGCCGAAAACCCGGCCGTCCGCTGCGTCTGCCTGTGGCAACCGGCCACCGGCGTCGGACTCGACAACCAGACTGCCCGTGGCTTCGCCGGCCAGATCTTCTTCTTCACCAACCGCAGCCCGGAACCGGTCGCCGTCGAAGGCCATCTGACGATCTACGTCTTCGACGACCAGGGCACGCCCGAGGAACAGGCTCATCCGATCCACACCTTCGAATTCCGCAACGATTCCTTCCAACCGTTCCTCAAGGCCACACAGTTCGGCCCCGCCTACGAACTGTTCATCCCGTACACGCGCAAGGGCCTGCACGCGGCCGAATGCGCCCTCCGCGTGAAGCTCGAACAGCGCAGCGGACCGGTCGTGCTGTCCGAGCTGGGATACGTCCAATTGCCGGGGCTGAAGAGCAAGGCGTCCGCGACGCCGCCGCCGACCGCGGCCGCTTCGCCCTCCTTGGCCGACGCCCGGATCACGCCGCAGCCCGGCAAGACGATCGTCCACGACCTGACCCACGGAGGACGCCCCGCCGCGTCGAAAGAACCGAACGCGGACGAACGCACCGGACGCCCCACCGCCGATAGCCTCGACAAACGGATCGATGCCGCCACCGCGAAGGCGCGCCTGCAACCTGCGGTCAATGGCGGTTTTCTGAAAACGCGCGCGGAAATCGAGCCGCAGATCCGCGCGTTCCTCGAACAGACACTCCGCAAACACGCAGCCCGAAGCCCCGACAGCGCGCGATCCGCGGCAGAGCGAACCGCCGATGCCACACCAGACACATCCGGCGGACGTTCCCCGATGAGCGGGCCTCCCGCATCCGCCGACACACCGCGGCCCACGGCGCAGCCGGGCCCGATCCCACGCAGCGATGCGCGCCCCGCGACGGCCGAGTCCAAAACGGAAACCCCGAACACTGAACGGCCGGCCCGCTCGCGGCAAGATGACGAACCGTCCGATCGACCGCGCGGCCCGTCCGTCGGTCGGTTCCGCCTGCGGCCCGCCGGCGAGTGAACCGCATCCCGGCCACGACAAAGAATCGCCGCGTGCGGCACACGCGCCCTTCCCGACGGACGGAACCGTCAACGGCCACTCCGCCGCATGTGCGTGCGGGCGATGCGAACCAACACCGGCTGCAGGATCACGCCGAACGCCAGCAGGCACACGCTCGCATCCGCAAGCCGAGCCCAGCGGTTCGGCGTCATTCGCTCGCGGTCGGCGTTCCGGCGGACATGGGGAAATGAGGCCGCCCGGGGCCTGTCGGGGAAGCCGCGACCATTTCCTCTTCCGACGCTTCGCCCTCCGAACGCTGTTCGACGCCACGCTGGGCCGGCCGATCGCGACCCAGCAGCCGCCCCAACGGACCGGCAAGCAACGCCGGCATCAGCACGATGTCCGCCAGCAGGGCCGCTCCGATCAGCAGAGACATCAAGCCCCCAAAGCGGCTCACCAGCCGCAGCTCCGACAACGACAGCGCCAGCAGCCCGACGCCGATGATCACGCTCGTTTGCCACATGGCCGGACCACAATGCACCAGCGCCGCGGTCACCGCCTCCCGGCGATCGCGTCCGTAGCGGACCGACTGCTGAAACCAGGTGATCATGTGCAGCGTCCCGTCCACCGCGATCCCCAACGCCACGGACGCCGTGATCATCGTGCCGATGTCCACGGGCATTCCACACCACGAAATCAGTCCGAAGACAACCACCACCGGCACCACGTTGGGAACCATCGTCAGCGCCGCAGCCAGCGGATTGCCGAGCACGACCGTGATCACCAGACCGATCGCCACGAAGGCCAATGCAAAGCTGGCGATCAGACCATCGAGGACCATCTTCTGAGTTTTCAGAAACAGCGGCACCATCCCGGTGACCACGTGGTGGATGCCGGGATGCCGTCGGGTCACCGTCGCGATCAACGTATCCAGACTGCCGGTCTGCTCGACATTCGCAATCTCGGCGTAGTTCAGGTCCGAAAGGACCGAAGCCTGCGCGGTGATGTGCCACAATTCGTCGCCTGCCCGGTTCAGCAAACGGTCGCCGGAAGCGAACAGGTCACCCGGCTCAGCCGCCACCACGTAGAACGGCCGCACGCGTTCCGCCAGCTCGCCCCGCAGCCGCTTGTTCAGCTCGAAGACACGCTTGTTGTACGCAACCACCGCGCGTGTATTGCGCGAAAGCAGGTTCCCCAGCACGCCGCCGCGCCGTCGCCCCTCATCCGCCTTGGGACGTTCGATCACCGGCAGCAGATCGGCCAGCGACAGGCACCCGCTGATGTCCGGATGAGCGCGCAGATGCGCTTCCACCTCCCGCACGACGGCCGCCCGCTCGGCGATGTTCAGCCGCTTCTGAGCCGTCTGGTCGAAGCGGATCACGATCTCCACCGGCGTGATCCCCGAAAGATTGTCCTCCAGGAACCGGTAGTCACGCACGATCCGCGCATCCGGCGAGAAGTAATGGATGACCTTCGTTTCCGTGCGGAAGTACCGCAGGCCGCACGCCGACACACCCACCAGCACGGCCGCGGCGACCAGCACCGCGTTCCGCCGCGCCGCAAGGCCCCGGCTCATCCAACGCCAGAACGTCGGATCCGCGTTCGCCACGACTTGCGGTCGACAGGACCAGAACTGCAGCAACGACGGAAGCCCGAACAGCACCACCGCCAAGCCGATCAGACAACCCACCGCACTGTACAGCCCGAACTGACGGACGGGCTCCAGGTCACTGATCATCAGCGAGGCCAACCCGATCGCCGTGGTCACGCTCGCCAACGTGCAGGGCGATCGCCCCAGTTCATAGGCGTACGCCACGGCACGGTGCGGATGCTGCCGTAACGCATACTTCCAGTAGTTCCCGATGTGGATCGACCCGGACAGCGCCAGCACCAGCAGCAGCGTGGGCATCACCACCAGCACCATGTTCATCGTGCCCGCGCTCAACGGGATCGCCGCGACCGTGACCAACACACCGAAGTACGACGCCGCCAGCACCAGCACCGTCAACCATGCGTTCTTCAGCAGCACGAACGCCAGAAACGTCCCGATCAGTGCCGAAAGCAGAATCACCGATCGCTCGTGAAGACGGTACCACGCCGCCGAACGGTTCCACGCCGCACGCTTCACCGCGGCATCCAGAGCGACGGTGGCCACCGGACGGCCGCCCATGTGCAGCGACTCCGGAGGAATGCCCACCGCCGATGCCGCGCGGCGAATCGCCTCCAGAGCCGCCGGAAGATCCGCTTTCCCCGCCTCGGACAATACGATCGAGACCGCCACCGGTGCTCCCGGCACCCGGAAACAATCCGCCACCAACGGCTGCCGGACATCACCTCCCGAAGCCTCCGGCTCCCGAACCGCCGCCGGCGTCAGCGCCGTGGGCGCGGCCCCGTCGATCGACCGCACCACCTCGATCACCCGTGCCCACACCGCCTCGCTCGCGCGCTGGCGTCCCCAGTCGATCCGCACGCTGAACTCGTGCTCGGGAAACTTCACGAACACGAAATCCGCCGGCGGAAACAACGGAAACGCCGCTTCCACCAGGGCGTCCGCGCGTGCCGCGTCCGCCCCGGCTCCGGTTTCCCCCGATGGTGCCGCCGCGTACGTCGGCAGCGACCGTCGCAGCCGCGCCAGCAGATGCTCGTCTACCGCAGGCACGCGGTAGGCCGGTGCCACCGTTGCCTGCAGCCCCAGTTCCGCGTTCAGGCGGCGGGCGATCTCACGCTCGACGAATCGCCGCCGCGCGCGTCCCTCCTGCGTCAGCCGCACCCGCAGGGGCCCTCGACCGACGAGCACGCCGCTCAGCCGCCGAATCGCTTCGTCCCGCGGAATCTTCTGCCGCTCCATCTCGGCGATGATCTCAATCGGCGTGGTGACCTCTTCTACGTAGCGGACACCTTCCCGCCGAATCCCGTAGGCGTCCCGGATTCCCTCCAGGCGCCGCTCCAACCACCGCACGCGCGGGTCGTTCAGCGACGCGTCGTCCCAACTGACCACCACCCGGTCCTGCTGACCGAAGTGTTCACGGAACCACGCGTACGTGCGTGCCTCGGGAGCCTCCGGCGGCAACCACTGGCGAATGTCGTTGTGCAACCGCAAACGGCTGAGCCCCATGGCCATCGGCGGCATCAGCGCCACCATCGCCACCAGCACCCACAGGGACAACCCGTTGCCCCAGCGGTCTTTCCGCTCGAAGAAGTTCGTCGGCATGGCCTTGTGCACTCTCGACACCGTGCCGCCGTGCGGACGGCGTGGGTCCGAATCCGAAGTCGAAGCGGCGCACCGGGAAACCACCTATCGGCACCCGCGTTGCCCAGTTTCTGATCGACCTCCGATCCCGCCGAACTTGCCCAAGGCCACCGGAGCCGGCCGCGCGTTTTGCCAGTCCGCGCAGGCTGTCCCGTCTGCCCGGTCCGCAGCGAACATGCCCCGCACAGCGACCACACAGCCGGGGAAAGCAGCACGGACTGCGAAGAAAAAATGGACCGGGCGACCATTGCGGCCCCCGATCGCGCCGCCTCAGCCGCCTTCGACCACCCGCTCGTACAGCCGCGTGACGATCCGCACCAGCCGTCTGCGCTGCTCCGACTCCAGCCCCGCAAGGAACTCCGGGGTGACTTGCCGCTCCAGGCGTTCCAGCCGCCCGATCAGCCGATCGGCGGCCGTCGTCCGCGAGTCCGCACCGCTCCGGCCAGTCCGAGGGCCCGGCGCTGCGTCGGACCGAAACGGCGTGTACCCCTCCTCGATCGCCGGCACGCGCTCCCGCGCAGCCGCCGTCGCCGGCTCCACCGCCCCGTCGGGCCGCTCGCCCGCCCCGACGCCGCCCGAGCTTCCGCCGCCCGCAACCGCTGCCACGCCGAGCGGCTCACGTACCGCAGCCACCTGCCCCGCGACCAGCGCGCTCGAGTCGTCCAGCGCCGCGGAAAACGGAGCCCCTGCCGGATCCGGCTCCCTCAGATCCTCACCGTGCTGCATCCGCCGCCACGCCCGCATTTCAGCCACCGTCGCCCGGTTCTCTTCGGCCCAAGCGAGACACTCCGCCGCATCGTCCCAATTCAGGGCCACATAGAAGTGCGACCAGCTCAGATGAGGATAGTTCTCCCGGACGTCGGCAAATGTCTCCCAAACTCGTCTTCTCTGGTACACCTGATCGGGTGACAAGTCCACCATCCGCGCGAAATCCGCATCGGTCCGCCCTCGAGCGTACCGGCGGGTCCACTTCGCCGCGCACTCGCCCACCACCCAGTTGCACCGGCTCACCGCACTGCGCGCCCGCTCGACCAATTGCTGCTCGCTCTCACTCTCACCGGCCGTCGTGCCGGAATCCAAGGCCGCCTGGTCTTCGTGCATCATCGCAAGCCCTTGACAACAAAAGACATACCCGCAAGACACCCGCAGCGACGCCCGCAGCGGGCATCGACACGCACTGTAACGGCGCTCCGCCGCCTTCGCCACCGGTCCGATCGCCGCCGACTCCACACCTGCGCCGCACGCCCCATCACATCGCGCTCGGCGCAGAGCTTGACGCCGGATTCCGCCATCCCGACCGGTCCCGCCATCCCCACCGCACCAGCCGCCCCCGGCAGCGCATGCCGTTCCCGCCGCTCCGCCGCGATCACTTCTTCCGCTCCATCGGCGGTCTGCGAGACTGTTTGGCGCATCGCCGATTCGGCCGGCACGAACTTCGTCTTGTGGGACAACGCATTATGCAATAGCTTCCCGACGTACCGGGATTTACACGGACCGACGCGGCCGCCGTCCGACGGCACCGCGGCCGAGCACGGCAAGCCGAACGCCGTCGCCGCAGCCGGTGGGCTGTTCCGCATTCACGGTCCGTAGCCCCGGTGCCACAGCCAAGGAAGGCACGCATGCGCCGCTGCTGGGTGACATTCATCGGCTGCCTCATCGCCGGCTGCGGGACTCTGCCGCAGCGTTCGGCGTCGTCGAGCAACTTCGACAGGCCGATTGCGCACGCTCCGCTCGAGCGACTCGCGTCGTCCGGGGGGCTGCCTTTGCGCGTCCGGGGCCCAGCCGCAGATCGCGAATTTCCCGACACCCCGGCCACTGCCGCGCGCGAGCGCCCCACCCGCCAGACCGGCGGACCGCCGGTCACCGTTGCCGGCCAATCGCCGCCGGCCCGCGGACGTCGCACGCCACACGGTCCGCACCGTGCAACGGATGACGAATTCGCACGTTTGCTGGCCGAGGAGCTCTCGCTGGCATCGCCCGCAGAACGCGAGCGTTTGCGACAGCAACTCACACGACTCGACCGTCATCTCGCGCTGCTGGTATTGCGGAACCGTCGCAAGCTCAGAGAACTGGGACGCGACGCCGTCAGCGGCCGCAGACTGCCGTACGACGTCGCTGCATCGACGTCGCCTCACGGGAATGGACGCGCCCCCGGCGGCTATGCGCTGCGATGGGCCAGCGGAGATTCCGCCGATTCGGGCCGGCTCCGGGCGGACCGGGCGACGTCGACATCCGCCGAGCCTCGATCGTCCCGCGCGCCTGACATCGCCGCGACCGGACAAGCACGCGCCGCACACGGCACGACCATGTTCGCCGCCGCGGAATCCGATTCGCCCCGTAGCCGTGGCGGCGCGAACTCGGACGGCTCGCCACGGGCGGGACGCACGAGCGTTCCCACCGCGTCGTCCCTTTCGGCGCCCGATCCGCGGCTGGCGCGCCGCGCGACGCCGCGCCCGTCGGGCGGCTCGTCGGAGGCTCAAGCCGCACAGCCCATCCAGTTGCTCGGGATCGCTCCACGGCGGCCACGCGCGGCGTTGCCGCCACTGTCGCAACCACGCCCGACCGCCCTCACCACGGACTCGCGCACCGAACGGCGCACCCCGGACGCCCCCTTTCCACCGCCCGGCGATGGCAGCATCCGGTCCCGATTCGACTCCGACAGCTCCCCGCCGACGACCCCACCGAACAGTCCGCCGCGGGAACGACCGCCAGAGGTCGATCCCCTCGAAACCCCGCCGTTCGCCGACGCGGAATCTTCGCCGCCGGATTTCGCCACCGGCAGGGGCGAAGCGTCGGCGTATCCGGCCGGGCAGTCGGAGGGTGACGCGACTACCGGGTCCAACGATCCGCAGTCCGGACGCGATGAAAGCCCGCCGGCGTCGCCCGAGTCGCCTTCACGCTGGCCGAGCTGGGTTCTCGATCGGGCGCGGCAGATGCGTCACCCGGCGCTGGCCCTTCCCGCGTTGCCGACGGTGGAACCGCGAACGATGCTCCGTCCGCTCGAACGTCCGGTCGCCGAACTGGCCGGGATTCTCGGAGGCCGGGGAACGTCGTCCGAGCCGAAGCACGACTCGGACGCGGGCGGGAGCCGTACCGATGGCAGCCGCGCTGTGCAGAGCGCGCCGGCCCCTTCGGACCAGCTCCTGAAGGCCTGGCAGGAAGCACTCGACCGCGCCGAAGCGGCTCTGCGAGCGATCCCGCCGGGACAGGGGGCGACGAAACGGCGCCGCACCGCCGCCGAGGTCCGGCTGCGGTTCCTCGCCCTGCTCGCCAACCGCCCCGACGTGGCCATGACGCCGATCCCCAACCTGCCCGCTGACGAACAGGAGTTCTGGCAGAAGCTCCTGTGGGGAACGGCCAACGCGCTGGCGTTCGTCGCCGCCGACGACCGGAAACAGGCCGAGCCGGAATTGCTGGAAGCCCTCGCCGCACTGGAAGCCGCCGTCGGGCTGTTGGCCGAGCGCGCGCCGCTGACGCTGGCCAACGTCACCTTCTGCCACCGGATCGACAGCTACGGCAGCTACGAACCGTTCGAAGAATCCGTATTCCGGCCCGGCCAGCCGGTGCTGTTGTACGCGGAACTGAAGCACTTCCGCAGCGAAGCGACCGACGACGGCCGGTTCCGCTCCGCCGTCGATTCCGTCATCACGATTCGCGGACCGGACGGTGAACTCGTCGACCGGATCGACTTCCCGCTCACCGAGGATCTGTGTCGGCACCGCCGCCGCGACTATTTCCTCAGCTACCAGTTCACCATGCCGCGGTCCGTCCGCCTGCTGGGACCGCATACCCTGGAACTGCACGTGCGGGATGCGCTGAGCGGCCGCGAGACGCGGGCGGAGCTGCGTTTTTCGCTGGAATGAGGCTCCGCTGCATCAGACGGCGCAGGCACACCCCGCGTACCGGCGCCGTCCAGCGCTTCGCTCCCGCCGGAAGCGTCGTTCCGCAGCCGATGCACGTGGGCGGACGGATCGCCGCGCACCCGAGCGCGGAACGTGATCCCGGCGCAAACAGACGACCGAAAACGGCACGAACGACCATGGTCCGGCTGCTGCAGCGTTACATCTACGCCGAGCTCTTACGGGTGTTCCTCGTCGCGGTCACCGCGATGACCGTCGTGCTGGTGATCGTCGGCCTGATCCGCGAAGTCGCGCAGCACGGACTGGGCCCGGTGCAGATGCTGCAGATCATGCCCTTCGTGGCGCCCAGCCTGCTGCCGTTCACGATACCCGCCACGTTTCTGCTGGCAGTCAGCCTGGTCTACGGTCGGATGGCCGCGGCCAACGAATTCACCGCGCTGAAAGCCGCCGGAATCAGCATCTGGACGGTCCTGAAACCCGCCGTCGCTCTGGCCGTGATCCTTTCGGTCTTTTCGTTCGTCATGACCGACCATGTCATCCCCTGGTCGATCCACAACATTCAGCGGATCGTGACCAACGCAATGGAGCAGATCTTCCTGGACGTGCTCCGCAACGACAACCACATGTTCATCGCCGCGCACCACA
Organism: Planctomycetota bacterium; assembly: GCA_003696385.1. Lineage (GTDB taxonomy): Bacteria > Planctomycetota > Planctomycetia > Planctomycetales > Planctomycetaceae > J052. Next base: position 12,624 of record RFHO01000496.1, read on the forward strand.
CCACGATCACCGTCGAGGACGTTCGCGGACGACAGCTCATACGCCCCAGTTTCCGCTACGCCCCGGGCAACGATGTAATCCAGGTCCAGGCCGAGATCGCCGAACTGCGGTTCGATCTGGAAAAGGAACAGGTCATCCTCCACATGGTCAATGGCCACATCGACCTGCCGGGGAAAGGTCGCGTGTACTTCGCCGAGCAGACCTATCCGTTTCCGGTGCCTCAGATCATCCGCAAGTCTCGGGTTCGGCACCTGCACTCGGTGGAACTGCTGCAGCGGGTCCGGGCACTCCGCGCCGAACGCCGCGAAGCCGAGCAGCAGCGAGATCTCACCGCCGCGCTCCTGCTGGGGGCCGGGCAGGTCGTCGAGCTGCTGCGGGGGGCCTGTGCGGGCTATCAGCAGCGTCTGGCCGAAGCCGACCGGATGATCGCCCGTCTCCGCACGGAGTTCCACAGCCGTATCGCCCTGTCCTGCGGCTGCGTGTTCCTGGTGCTGGTCGGCGCACCGTTCGCCCTGATTCACGCACAGGACGAGTTTCTGCTCAATTTCTTCCGCTGCTTCGTCCCCGTGCTGCTGCTGTACTATCCCGCCACGCTGCTGGCGATCAATCTGGCCAAAAGCGGCACGATCAGCCCTGTCGGCTGGCTGTGGGTGGGCAACGCCATCCTGCTGGTGATCGGTGTCTTCTTCCTCCGCAAGGCCGCGCGACATTGAAGCGCGCCGGCGGTCCGGCGCGATCCGTTTCGCCGTTCCTGTCGGCACGCTACGATCCGCTCGCGCAGTCGGCCGGTTCTCCGCCGTCCGCGTGGATGCGGCCGAAGCGTCGTGTCGCGATCCGAGTTCTGAGGCCCATCATGCTCATCCGAGGCCCATCATGCTCAAGGTCACCGGCTCGCTCCCCGAAGTCCGCAATACCCTCTCGCAGATTCGCCGGCGGCTCGGCATCCGCGGTGACATCGTCTCGGATTCCGGCCGTCGGCGGACCATCGAACTGTTCGGTGAACCGCTGACACCGCAACAGGTGGTCGAGCGGATCTGCGCCGATGTGCGCAGCGAAGGCATCGCGGCCGTGCTGCGGTACACCGAAAAGCTCGACGGCCGTCGCTTCACCGCCGATACGCTGCGCGTGCCCGGACACGAACTGGCCGCGGCTCACCAGACCGCCGATCGCGAATTCCTGCACACCGTCCGCTACGTCCGGGCCAACATCGAACAGTTTCAGCGAGCGGTCCTGCCCACCGATGCCACGGTGCGGCGTGAACTCGGGGGCGGACACGTCGAACTTCGCCAGCGATGCGTTCCGCTCCGCCGGGTCGGCGTCTGCGTGCCCGGGGGAGCCGCTGCGTACCCCTCGACGCTGCTGATGACCATCGTGCCCGCCCAGGTTGCCGGCGTCGCGGAAATCGCGGTCGTCGTCCCCCCCACCGAACACGGTGCCTTCAATCGGGACGTGCTGGCCGTCTGTCATGAATTGGGTGTGCGCGAAGTCTATCGGATGGGCGGTGCTCAGGCCGTCGCCGCCCTGGCCTACGGCATCGAAGGTGTGCCGCGCGTCGACAAGATCGTCGGTCCCGGCAACCTGTTCGTCGCCCTGGCCAAGCGGCACGTCTACGGCGAAGTCGACATCGACAGCATCGCCGGTCCGAGTGAGGTGATCGTGCTTGCGGATGCGTCGGCGCGGCCCGAATTCGTCGCGGCCGACCTGATCTCGCAGGCCGAGCACAGCCCCGGTTCGTCCATCCTCATCACCTGGCATCAGCCGTTGCTCGACGCGGTCGAGCAGGCGGTCGAGCGGCAGTTGCAGCAATTGCAGCGCGGCCGGCTCGCCCGGGAGAGTCTCGAGGAATTCGGCGCCCTGGTAGCCGTCGACTCGCTCGACGACGCCGCCGCGCTGACCGACTGGATGGCGCCCGAACACCTGCACATCTCGACTTCCGATCCCCAGGCGGTGCTGGCACGCGTCCGCAATGCCGGGGCGATCTTTCTGGGCCATTTCACCCCCGTGGCATTGGGCGACTATGTTGCCGGTCCCTCGCACGTGCTGCCCACCGGTGGGACAGCCCGTTTCGCCAGCGGCCTGTCCGCGGTCGACTTCGTCAAGCGATCGTCCGTCATCGCCTATGACGCCGCCGCGCTCGCGCACGACGCCGAGCACGTCCGACGTCTGGCCGACCGCGAAGGACTCACCGCGCACCGCTTCAGCGTCGACATCCGCCTGCAGGACGATCGCTCGACGCCCTCGTCATGACCGGCCCTCGGTCGGCCGCCGTCGCATCGCAAATTCCGCGGAAGCGACATCCGCCGGTCCCTCGATGTCGCTCCAAGAACCGTTCCGCGGAACGTGGTCCACCGCGCAACAGCCGGTCCGCTGCGAGCGGATCATCCGGCGGACGCGGTCCGCGCGGGCCGGACGAACGAGAGCGTCACCGCGCCCGCAAACGCCATCGCCGCTCCCCATCCGAACGCCGCCGGCGGCCCGAACCGGTCGTACAGCGCCCCGAAAATCACCGCCGACGGCAACGCCACGATCCCGATCGCTGCATTGAACCATCCGTACGCCGCCCCTTTTCGCTCGGCCCCGACCAGCTCCGCCACCAGCGTCTTTTCCGCGGGCTCAGCCAGACCGAAATAGATCGCATACGCGAGAAACAGCGCCGGCACATGCCACAGCGCATCCGCCGCGCCGAAGCCCGCATACACCGCCGCATAAACGAACCATCCCGCCAGCAGCATCCCGCGAGCGCCCAGCCGATCCACCAGCCGGCCGCCCAGCGCGTTTCCGCCGCTTTTGGCCACATGAAAGCCGAACCACAGCGTCGGCAACAACGCCTTTGCGACGCCCAGCTCTTCGGCCCGCAACAGCAGGAACGCATCGGGCGAATTCCCCAGCGTGAACAGCACCAGAGCCACCAGGTACCACCGGAACGACGGAGCGAACTCCGACAGCTTCGTACGCGCTCCGGCCGCAGGCGACGGCCCCGGCGCGGGCTCGCGCAGTCCCCACCACAGCAAACCCACTGCACAGGCCCCGGGAACGGCCGTCAGCGCGAACAGCGACCGCAGGTCGTCCGGTCGCCACCACAGGAACACCGTCGCCAGAACCGGCCCCAACGCCGCTCCCAGGTGATCCATCGCCCGATGCAGCCCGAAAGCGGCTCCGCGGACATCCGGTCCGGTCGATTCGGCGATCACCGCATCCCGCGGCGCCGTCCGGATCCCCTTGCCCGTCCGATCCGCCGTCCGCAATGCGAACACGTCCCAGGGACTCCGGGCCACCGCCATCAGCGGCCGTGCCACCGCCGCCAAGGCGTACCCGGACACCACGAATGCCTTCCGCCGCCGCACGCGGTCGGACCAGCCGCCTGCGATCAGCTTCAACAGCGACGAGATGGTCTCCGCAACGCCTTCGATCAACCCCAGCATCGTCCGGCTGCCGCCCAGCACGCCGACGACGAAGTTCGGCAACAACGGATAGATCATCTCGCTGGCGACATCGTTCAGCAGACTCGCCCAGCCCAGCAACCACACATTGCGCGGCAGCCGCCGGTGGGTCGCGGCCTCGCCATCCTCGCCGGCACCGATCGACACGCCGCGCGGTGCCGCCGGGCGTTCCGCCGAAACGCCATCCCCCGCGGTCGGTTCCTCGGGCCGTGCCATTACACCTCTCCCCAACTGCGTCGTAACTCTTAATGCAGCACGGGCTTGCCGGCCCGACGCCACATCGCCGCGACGACCGAAACCCGGACCGCGCACCTGGTCCGCGAGATGACGAACGCGCGGCCGTCGGCCGTGTCGCACGTCCCGCGCAAAGAG
>RFHO01000087.1 GCA_003696385.1 Planctomycetota bacterium
GTGCAGGGCCCGGCATCGCGTCCCGGTCGTCCGCAGCGACGAGCGGGCGACCAGATCTGGCGTTCCGGCCGACACTTTCCGTTCCGTCCTCGGCGTGCAGGCCTCGCAGAAGCCCGCAAGGACGGGATGGCGATCCGGCCCGGGGGGGCTTCCCGCTTCGTTCCCGGAGCGGAGCGAATTCGGCAATTCTTCGAAATCGCGGCAAAAAGGCGCGGGAAACTCGGGCACTCGCGGAATCTGATAGGGTGAGCGGAGGACAACGATCGAAGCCCACTCATGGAAACAGACCAGAGCGATCACCCGCGGGAAGACGCCGAGGCCCGGTACGAGCGGTTCATGGCGCTGTTGGCACACAGCGATGCCGCTCTGCGCCGCTTCGTCTGCGCCCTGATGCCGGACCGCGAGGGGGTGGACGACGTGTTGCAGGAGACGTTCCTGGAATGCTGGAAACGCTTTGCCGACTTTCGCGCGACGGCCGGTTCCGAACGAACCGGCGACAGAACGGGCAATGTGCCCGCCACGTCGGCCGGGCGCGACGAGCAAAGCCAGTTTCTCCGCTGGGCCTGCGTGATCGCCCGTTACAAGGTGCTCAGTCACCAGCGCGACACGGCACGGCGGCGACGGGTTTTCCGCGACGCCGTGATCGAACGTCTCGCGGAGGAGGCTCTGGAGACGCTGCCGCGGTATGAGGCGGAGCGAACGGCGGTGGAACGCTGTCTGTCGTCGCTGCCCGAGTCGCAACGTCGGCTGCTGCTGGCCGTGCACACGCCCGGCGATTCAATCGCCCGCATCGCGGCCGAGTCCGGGCAGAATGCGCGCCGGCTGTATTCCCGCGTCAACGCCCTACGGCGGCAACTGCTGGATTGCGTGAAACGCCGGCTGGAGGAATCGAGCGTCGATGGAACCGAACCTGCATGATCTGATCTTCATGGCCATCGACGGCAGCATTTCCGATGCCGACTTCGAGCGCCTGCAGAGGTTGCTCGAATCGGATCCGGCTGCGCGTCGCGAATACCTTCTGGCCGTGACGCTGCAGGAGACGCTGACCGACGTCGCCGTCGCATCCGCTCATGCACAACCGCTGCGACCGGTGACGGCCGAACCGACCGGTCTCGGCGACCGTCCCGACGCGCCGCAAAGCCGCCGGCGAAACAGGTTGCTGTGGAGCGGTCTGGCTGGACTGGCACTGGTGGCCATCGGGGCCGTCGTTCTGACGATCGGCCGACAGCCGCCGGAATCGGGCAGTCCCGGAGCCGGGGCGGCCGTTGCGAGGGAAGCCGAACAGCGGCTCGCTGGCCACGCCACCATCCGATACCTGGCCGATGTCCGCTGGTCTGAAGGGCAACCCGCGTATCGCGAGGGAGACATGCTGCCGGCCGGGCGGCTGGCATTCGACGGCGGTGTGGCCGTGCTGGACTTCTTCTGCGGAGCGACGGTGACGATCGAAGGACCGGCACGGCTGGAAGTGGTTTCCGACTCGCGGATGGACCTGCAGCGGGGGCGTCTGCGGGCGTTCGTTCCACCCGCCGCACGCGGATTCACCGTGCAGGCGGCGGAGACCGAAATCGTGGATCTCGGCACGGAGTTCGTACTCGAGGCAGACGAGCGCGACGCACGCATTCAGGTGTTGGACGGGGAGGTGGCCTTTCGCGGCGGAGCCCTGGACGGCACGCATCTGCGCAGTCGAGAGGCCCGGCATGTCCGCGACGGCCGCACGGCGTCCGGGCCGATCGCTTCGGTCAGCCACCCCGAACAGCTCGGACAGCGACGTCGCGAATCCCTGCGAGAAGCGGCCGAGCGATGGGCTCGGGCAGCCCGGCACTGGCGAACGCATCCCCGGCTGATCGCGTATTTCGATCCGGAAGGGACGCCGGGCGGGCGTGTCGTGCCGAATCTCGGCGGTGTCGCCGAACGGGACGGCGTTCTGGTCGGGCCGGTGGAACACACCGCCGGGCGATTCGGACCACACTCGGGAGCGTTGCAGTTCTCCCGCCCCGGCGCCCGCGTACGAACGCGGATCGACGGCGTGTTCCAGGCCTTCACCTTCGTGTGCTGGGCCCGGATCGACAGCCTCGAACACCGCTACAACGCGCTGTTCATGGCCGACGGCTACGAAAACGGCGAGCCGCACTGGCAGATCCGCGACGACGGCCGGCTGATGTTCTCGGTCATGGTGGACGACACGCAGGACGTGCGATTCTTCAGCAAGCGCGAAGGGCGGATCGTGCGAGATGCGGGCCTTCATCGCGTGTACTATACGCCGCCGATCTGGGACATTTCGAAAGCGGGCCGGTGGTTCCATCTCGCCGCGGTCTATGATCCGTCCGAGCGGCGCGTGCGGCAGTACGTCGACGGCCGACCGGTCAGCGACGAACGGATCCCGGACCGATTCCACATCACCGATCTGCGGATCGGACCGGCGGAAATCGGCAATTGGGGCCAACCGTTCCGCAAGACGCCCTGGTTCGCGGTGCGCAACCTCAACGGCGCCATCGACGAGCTGCTGATCTTCGACGCTCCGCTGTCCGCCGACGAGATTCGCCGACTGTACGAACAGGGCAAACCGCCCGGCTACTGAATCCGGGCAGAGGCACGGGCGCCTTCGGAGGCGTTCGGCGCCGCCCCGGGCCGAACTTCGACGATTGCCTTGTCCACAGAGAACCGCAACGGCGGCCTCGCAAAGGAAACACGAGCAGCAATGACCGGTCGGAAGAGCAGGATACGCTGGATTGGGATCGCCATGGCTGTCGGTCTGATGGCGCACGGCGCGGACGGTCCCACCGCTGCAATCGCAGACGCGGGCCGCGCGACCGCGCCGCCAAAGCCGTTCGGCGATGTGCTGAAGAACAGCCCCGGCGAATGGGTGCTTGTGCCGGATCAGTCGGACGAGTTCGACGGAAAGGCGATCGATACTCGGAAGTGGGATATCGATCCGAAAGACTGGGGCGCATGGAGTTGGTCGCCGGAGAACGTCCGCCAGCAGGGTGGCTCGTTGCACTTGCAGATGGTGCAGCGGACGCACAAGCGGGGCGGGCGCGAGCTGTACTACGTTTCCGGAATCGCGCGGAACAGGAAGCCGATCACCTATGGCTATTTCGAAGCCAGGATCAAGGGCTGTTCGCGCTATCCCGGAGCAAGTCCCGCGTTCTGGATGCACAGCCGGGGTGCCGACAACCGCTACGAAACCATCGGCGGCGAAACGGTCCGCTATTGCGAGATCGACGTGGTCGAACTGCAGCAGAGCGAATTCGATTTCCGGACGCGACGGCGCTTTCCCGTCAACCGCATCGATTGCAACCTGCACGTGCTGCTCATCCGAGACGGCAAGGAATACTGGCTGCGACCGCACACGCATCCGGACATCTGCAAGACGTCATTCGACGCACCATGGGACCCGCGCAAGGA
>RFHO01000497.1 GCA_003696385.1 Planctomycetota bacterium
GCCCGCTGCAGCACGGCCTCGTAGGCTTCCGGTGTATTGGCATTGCAGAACGAGTCGAGTTCCGGATCGGCGCACCGCAGCCGCTCCAGCGGCATTCGCAGCGTACGGCAGGACTCCGTGAGAAACACCGGTCGCAGCCGCTCGGCCGTCAGCAGCCGGACGACGTGCGGCAGCGTGGCCGCGACGTCGTAGACGGCACACAGCGGATGCAGTCGCGTCCCGTCGGCGGGCATCACGATTGCCGTGTTGCCGGCGGCGGCCTCTTCGAGCAGCAGGCGGACCAGTTCCGGCCGCAAAAGCGGCGTGTCGCAGCCGGTCACGAAAGCCCACCGGACCGTTCCGCACAGGGCCTCGAACGCCGTGGCGAGTCCCCCCAGCGGGCCGCGGCGCGGCACGACGTCGCGCAGCACCGTCACCGCTTCCGGCAATGGCGGCAACTCCTGTCCGGGCGCCGCGACGACCACGACCCGTTCGGTCACCGGCGTCAGAATGTCGACCACCCGCTGCAGCAGCGTCTGTCGCCCGAATGGCAGCCACGGCTTCGGCCGTCCCATCCGCCGGCTTTCGCCGCCACAGAGCACCACGCCCGCCACACTCGACGCACCGCTCCCCGCCTGTTTGGACCGATGCGGTCCAGCCGATACACTATCGCCCCGTGTCATTTCGTTCGGATCTCGTCAATCACAGGAAGTCGCCTCTGCCTCGTCCGTCCGGCCGCGGGCCGTGCTGCGGGAGCGGAGGGTGAAGTGTTCGAAGCCTGGGCGCCGATCACGGTCCGCATCGCGGCTTCGCATTGGCAGGCGACCATGAACGCCAGGAAACAGCAGGACGAACCGCGGTACATCGTGCGCTATGGGCTGATGCGGCTGGTCGCCGAATTCACCACCCGCGTTCAGCGTCCGCTGCCACGCGGCGCGCAGGTGCTGGTGCGCACCGACCGGGGGATCGAATGGGGCGAAGTGCTCTGCCCGGCGACGGACGCCGCCCGCCAGTACCTCGGCAGCCGCGATCCCAAAGGATACATCATCCGCGAAGCCACGCGGAGCGACCACGACGCGATCGACAACATTCGCCGGCACGAATGGGAAGAGTTCCACGGCTGCCAGCAACTGATTGCCGCGCGCAAGCTGCAGATGCAGTTGGTCGATGTCGAGCACCTTTTCGGCGGCGAGCGGATCATCTTCTACTTCCTCGCCGAAAAGCGGGTGGACTTTCGCGAACTGGTCCGCGCCTTGGCCCGCATCTACAACACGCGCATCGAGATGCGGCAGATCGGCATCCGCGACGAAGCCCGCCTGCTGGCCGATTACGGCGACTGCGGCAAACCCGTCTGCTGCAACACGCATCTGCGCGAAATGCCGCCGGTGTCGATGAAGATGGCCAAGATCCAGAAGGCCTCGCTCGATCCGGCCAAACTGTCGGGCCGCTGCGGCCGGCTGAAGTGCTGTCTCCGCTACGAATACGAGACCTACGAAGCGGCTCGCCGCGCACTGCCGAAGGTCGGAGCGGTCGTCGTCACGCGGGAAGGCCAGGGGCGCGTCGTCGATCAGCAACTGCTCGCCGAACAGGTCGTGGTCGCATTGGAAAGCGGCAAGCGAGTGACCGTCAAGCTGCCCGACATCATCACGGTGGTCAGTTCGTCGTCCAACAAGAACGGCAAGAAGGCTCGAAAGAAAGCGAAATCGGGCTCGGATTCCGGCCCTGCCGCTCAGCCGACCGACGTCCAATCGGCGAAACGCGACGACACGTCCCAACCGGACGCCTGATGCGTCGCACCGGCGTTGCCGGTCACTCGCGGCTGCACCGATCGCATTCCGGCGGTGGGCCGTGCCCCCGGCGGGCGCAGGCCGCGTCCGAAGTCGACGAGTCCCTCCATCGCAACGCCACGGATTGCAACCAGGGAATCAGGATGGAGCCGTTACCCACACGCATCGACGAACCGGTGGCCGTCATCGGTGACGTCCACGGACAGACGGACAAGCTGTGGCGCGTCCTGGAACGACTGCAGTCGCTGCCGGACTTCGCACAGCGCTGGGTGGTGTTCATCGGCGATTTCGTCGACCGCGGCCCCGACCCGCGCGGTGCGGTCGAGACGGCGATTCGGGTCCGCCAGGCGCATCCGCGGACGACGGCCATCATGGGCAACCACGAGTTGGCGATGCTGGGCGCCCTGCGGCTGATCGACGTCCCGGAGTATTCCAACTGGGACGAGCGCTGGCTGGATCACTACGATGCCGAACCCACCTTCGGCTCCTACGGCGTACCGTTCGGCGACCTGCCGGCGCTTCGCGACGCCTTGCCGCCGGCGCACGTCGAATTCCTGACCGGCCTCCCCTGGGCCGTGGAACATCCGCAATACCTGTTCGTCCACGCGGGGCTCGAACCGCACACGCCCTTCGGCATGCAATTGCAGATCCTCAGGACGCGCGATTTCACACTCAACCGCCCCCACTGGCTGTGCAGCAAATCGGTTCACGACGAACCGCCGCCCGACTGCCCGGTGACGGTCGTTTCGGGCCACGTGTACGTTCCGGAAGTGACCTTCGGAGACCGGCGCATCCTGATCGACACCACCGGCGGCGTGGGCGGTGAGCTGAGCTGCGTGTTGCTTCCCGAACAGGTCGTGCTGACGTCCTCCGGCAACGTCGTGCCCGCGACACAGCCCGCGAAGCCTCGGAAGCGATCCTGGTGGAAACTCTGGTGACCCGCCGCAGGCGGTCGTGCGTTCGAAGCGGGAGTGCCCCATGGAACACCTGCAGGGACTGATCGGCGTGCTGGTGTTGCTGGGCATCGCCTTCGCCCTATCGGAAAACCGCCGCGCGATCCGTTGGCGCGTGGTGCTGTGGGGCATGGCGCTGCAGGCGGTCTTCGCCCTGCTGATTCTTCGCACCCAAGGCGGGCGCGCGTTCTTCGCCGCCGTCGACGGAGCCATCCGGGCGTTGTTGGGTTTCAGCTACGAGGGCGCCGAGTTCGTCTTCAAATCGTTCGGCAAACAGGAAATCGAGGGCCCCCTGCAGAACTTCGCGTTCACGGTCCTGCCCACGATCATCTTCTTCTCGGCCCTGATGGCGATGCTGTACCACGTGGGACTGATGCAATTGGTCATCGGCGCGATCGCCTGGCTGATGCGGCGGACGATGAAGACCAGCGGCGCCGAAACGATGTCCGCCGCGGCGAACATCTTCGTCGGCCAGACCGAAGCCCCATTGATGGTCCGCCCGTTCGTGCCCGACATGACCCGCTCGGAGCTGATGGCCATCATGACCTGCGGCTTCGCCACCGTGGCCGGCGGCGTGATGGCGATGTACGTGGGACTTCTGAAGGACGTGATTCCCGGTATCGCCGGACACCTGATGGCCGCGTCGATCATGAGCGCTCCGGCCGGCCTGGTGATCGCCAAGATCATGGTTCCCGAAACCGGTCAGCCGAAAACCAGCGGAGACCTGCCCATCGAAGTGCCTCGCCCGGACGCCAATCTGCTCGAAGCCCTCGGACGCGGCGCCACCGAGGGCATGCAGTTGTTGCTGAACGTCGCCGCGATGCTGATCGCCTTCGTCGGCATCCTGGCCATGCTCAACGCCGGCCTGGGTCTGGCGGGAACGTCGCTTCAGGAGCTGTTCGGCGTCGTGTTTCGGCCCTTGGCCTGGTGCATGGGGGCTCCCTGGGACGAAGCCGACGAACTGGGCCGGCTGATGGGCGAAAAGATCGTGCTCACCGAACTGATCGCCTACGGCTCGCTGCGGGAACTCGCCGCCTCGGATCAGCAGCTCTCCCCGCGCACCGCCGTGATCGCCTCGTACGCCCTGTGCGGCTTCGCCAACTTCGCCTCGATCGGCATTCAAATCGGCGGGATCGGCGGCATGGCCCCCTCCCGACGTTCCGACCTGGCCGAACTGGGGCTGCGGGCGATGTTCGCGGGCGCTCTGGCTTCGTGGCTGACCGCCGCGCTGGCCGGCATACTATTCGTCGGTTGAAGACCACCGCGTCCGCCGCGGATCGGTCGCCGATGCCGTGCGCGACGTCCAACCGCCGCACGCTATGCGGCCGCGCGGCGGGAGCAGCATACGCCGGCCATCCCTCGCGGAAGCGACGCACACCGGGCGTCGCGGAACCCCGCACAGGCGGACCGCGTCGCGATCTCGGCCGCAACACACCAGCACAGGGAAACCCATCGATGAACGAACCGTTGGTCACCGTGGCCCGAGGGCTGACGCCCAGCCAGTGGGAAGCGGTGGACCATTTCGAAGGCCCGCTGCTGGTGCTCGCCGGCCCGGGCTCGGGAAAGACCCGTGTGCTCACGCATCGCGTCGCGCGGCTGCTGCAACGCGGCGTCTCCGAACGCGCCATCCTGGCCATGACCTTCACCAACAAGGCCGCCGACGAAATGGCCCAGCGCGTGGCGCAGCTCGTGCCGGGAGCACGCGTCGAAGTGCGGACGTTTCACAGCTTCTGCGCCCGGCTGCTGCGGCAGTGGGCTCCCGCCGTCGGGCTGGACCACAACTTCACCATCTTCGACAGCGACGACCAGAGCCAGTTGCTCCGGCAGATCGTCCGCGACCTGGACCTGACCGCGTTTCCGCTCAGCCCCGCGCGGCTCCGCCACCGCATCAGCGCCTCCAAGAACCAGCTGCTCAACGCCGACGAATTCGCCCGACAGGCCGAAGAGCGTGTCGGCGACGTGGTCCTGCTCGCGCTGGCACGCATCTATCCCGAATACCAGCGCCGGCTGCTGCAGCAGAATGCCGTGGACTTCGACGACCTGCTGCTGCACACGCTCACCCTGCTGCGTGAAAACCCCGAGATCCGCGCCGAGCTGGACGACCGGTACCGCTTCGTACTGGTCGACGAATTCCAGGACACCAACCGCCCGCAATACGAGATCCTCAAACTGCTGGCCGTCGACCACCCCAACGTGTGCGTCACGGGAGACCCCGATCAGTCGATCTACGGCTGGCGCGGCGCGTGCATCGGCAACATTCTGCAGTTCGAGCGCGACTTCCCCGCGGCCCGCATCGTACGGCTGGAACACAACTTCCGCAGCACGCCGGCGATTCTCCGCGCGGCCGATGCGCTGATCGAACGCAACGTGATGCGCAAGGCCAAGCGGATGGTCACCCACAACCCGCCCGGCCCGCCGGTCCGCATCGTCCGCACCTTCGACGCCCACGACGAAGCCGCCTGGATCGCGCACCGCATCCGCCAGGCCGTGAAATCCGGCCGACGCCGCTACGGCGACTTCGCCGTGCTGTACCGCGTCAATGCCATGTCGCGGCAGCTCGAAACCACCCTCCGCGGTGCCGACGTGCCCTACCAGGTCGCCGCCGGATTGAGCTTCTTCGAGCGCCGCGAAGTGAAGGACCTGCTGGCATTCGTCCGCCTGCTGTTCAACCCCCGGGACGATCTGTCGCTGCTGCGAATCGTCAATGTGCCGCCGCGGGGTATCGGCAAGGTCACGCAGCAGCGGCTGGTCGACTGGGCACGCAGCCGTCGCCTGTCGCTCTGGGACGCCCTCGCCGACGTCCGCAACATCCCCGGCATGTCCGCCACCGCCCGCAAGCGCCTCGAAGCGTTCCGGGACCTGATGCAGTCCTTCCACGAACACGCGGCCGCCGGCATCACCGAGCTGCTCGAACAGATCCTGCTGCGGACCGGTTACCGCGAACAGTTCGCCGACGCCGAAGGCGACGAAGAAGCCCTCCAGCGACTGGCCAATATCGACGAGCTGCTCGGACTGGCCCGCTCCATCGATGCAACGGCCGAAGCTGCCGGTACCGATCCGCTGACGGCGTTCCTGGAGACCACGCATCTGGCGTCGGACCTGGATCGCTGGGAAGAAGGCGACCCGTTCGAGCCGCGTGCCACCGACGCCGGCCGCGTGACGCTGATGTCCCTGCACGCCGCCAAGGGTCTGGAGTTCCCCGTCGTCTTCATCATCGGCGTCGAAAGCGGCCTGTTGCCCCACGAACGCGCCACCGCCTCGGGCTCACAACACGAATTCGAAGAAGAACGCCGCCTGCTGTTCGTCGGCATGACCCGCGCGAAGGAAGAACTCTATCTCACCTTCACCCAGCAGCGGCAGACGCAGCGCGGCCTGCGGGCTTCGATTCCCAGCGAGTTCCTGATGGAGATCGAAGCCGAGTGGATCGAAGCCGACGACGCACAGCCCGACCAGAGCGCCCGGCACCTGCTTTCCGGCAGCGGCCCCGCCTCCGAACGGCGTGCGCCCGCTCCGGATGCCGGTGACCTATCCGGTCCGTGGGACGAATACCTCGACCAGCCATCGGAAGCCCCTCCGGACGCCCGCGACCAGTCCGCCGACGACGTCGCCCTCGCCGAGCCCCGCCCCGCATACCACGCGCCGGCGTCGGACACACCCGCAACCCCAGAAGCTCCACCCGATCCCGCTGCGGACGCCGGCACCGATCGCGGGCGTCCCGACGCGCCGTCCGAACACCGCGGGCCGGCCGCAACCGGCCGACCGCCCGTCCGCCTCACCACGGCCGCGGCCCTGCTCCGCGGTGAATTCACGGAAGCCTCC
>RFHO01000498.1 GCA_003696385.1 Planctomycetota bacterium
CCGGCGATCCTCGAGCACGCCCGGACCTCCAGCACCACCGCTCCGGGCGGTCAGGAGCTGTGATAGCTCAACCGGTACGCCAGCGCCTGCTCCGAAAGCAGCAGAACCAGCAGCAAGCCCAACAGGACATTACGGACATCCTGTCCGGCGGGTTTCCCTTCCAGCCACTGCAGCTCACCGGCCGGCTGGACGTGCGCCGCGGTGTCGGCCAGCTTCGTCCGCAGATCCGACAGCGGCACGACCTTCAACCGGCTCTCGCGCAGCGGAACGTTGTAGGCCAGCCAGCGTTCCACCGGAAGTTGATCGACCGTCATCAGCTGCACGCGGTAGATTCCCGGCTGATCGGTATCCCGCAGCTCGGCAACCAGGTCGACCGATGCTGATTCCACATCATCGTCCGAACCGCCCGGCTGCTCGGCACGAACCGACTTCGGAACGGCTTTCTGGCGGAGCACGCGCACGCCCGCAGGATCGGGTATGGCGAACTGCACTTCTTCGGTGTACTCGGCCGGATCCAGCTCGATGCGAATCGGCTCTCCGACTGTCCGCTGTGGCAAGGCGCGGTCGGGCCGGGCGATGAACTTCTGCAACTCCAGTTGCATCACCACGAAGCTGGCATACAGCGCCAGGTTGTTCCACGAGGGACCGCATGTGGTCGTGCAGCTCACCACCCGCCCCCTGCCGAACCGATGTGTGAGGAACAGCGGGTCTCCGTTTCGCAGCCGGGCGATGGTCTGCACGCCGTCGCCGCGACGCTGATCGTCGCGCTCCCAGTCCTCCGCCGGCGGGAAGTAACGGTACACACGCGCCGCGTCGATGTAGGGATTCTCCTGGCCTGAAAACACGCGGAAGATCGGATGGTCACTGAGCACCAGGTCGGGCGCAGGACTCGCCTCATCGTCCCGCGGTAACTCCGCCGGCGCCGACGCGAGCTTCAGCCCGAACAATCCCCGGCCGTCCCGGTACAGCGCTTCGTTGTAGAACGACGCATTCACCTGGTCGCCCAGGTACCATGCCAACCCACCGCCACCGGAGACGAACTCCTCCAACGGCACCAATGCATCCGGCGGCAGGTTGGCCACGTTGATCAGGAAAATGCTCTGGAACTCGTCCAGCGGCCGTTGGCGGAGATACTCCACCGATTCGACCACCGGCGCATAGCCGGTGATCGATGGATCCGCCGCCAAGGCATCCACCAGGTAACTCGACTCCTCCGCCCCGGGATCGCCGTCGATGATCAACACACGGTTCAGCAGCGACACATCCAGCGCAAGGTAGCGGGCGTTGTCCGCATCCAGGCTGTCCGGACGCTGCAGAGACACCACGACTCCATGCTTGCCGGGTTCCGCGAACGTCACGTCGAATTCGCGCTCCACGCTCGCATCGGCCGGCACTTCGTCGAAGGCGATCGTCAGTGGCAACCGAGTCCCATCCTGGCTGACCTGCAAACGGACGTCTTTCGCCGCCGTATCAGAAAAGTTCTGCACCCGCACCGTCAGCCGCACCGGAACGCCGGACGCGGCGATCTGGGTGTCTCCCGTCAGCTCGGTGATGGCGAGATTCGGATGCGACTGTTCGACGGTTCGCACGAAGTTGACCGTGGTACCGGCCTGCTCCAGACTCTTCACCAGCGACACGATGGGATCGGGCGTCTCCCAGTCGACCACCCGATAATCCGAAACGACATGCACGTGCCGAATCTGTCCGCGCTGTTCCGTCAGCAACTTCGCGGCCGACTCCAGAGCCGGTAGCAACGACACGGCCCGATGCGTGCACCGCAGGTTTTCGAGTTTGATTTCGACTTCCTGCAACAGCGACTGGTTGATTTCCCGCTGCGTGAACAGAGGCTGCTCCGGTTCCGAAGCCAGAATCAGCGAAAACTGCAGCGTGCCGGGATGCCGCGTGCCTTCGCTGACGAGTTTGCGGACGACCTCCACCGCGTTTTCGAAAGCGGTGTGATCACCGCCCCGCTCCCGCATCGAACCGCTGTCGTCGAGCACCACCACGTGGTGCGCCTGCACCCCGCGGACCAGCGACAACTCCCGCGGATCCAGGATCAACCGCGCGATCAGAGCTACCAGGGCCAGCACGATCAGAATTCGCAGCAGCAACAGCAGCAATTGTTCGATCAACACCCGACGGCGATTCCGCTGCTGACTCTGCAGCAGAAACTCCATGGCGGCGAACCGTATGCGACGGAACCGCAGCCGGTTGATCAGATGAATGATGATGGGGGACGCCACCAGCGCCGCGCCCCCCATCGCCATCGTGGGATTCAGGAAATGCTGGATGAACCAAGCTTCCATCGTTTTCCGTCGCTTGATTTTCGCACCGCCAACCACCAGACGCCGTGCCGGTACACGAGCGTCGCTCCCGCCGTGCGCGGGCACGCCGGACGAGCCCGTCTACTGCCGAACCGCCGAGCTACTTCCGAGCGGACTTCCGCAGGCCGATCCGATGGTTCATGTAGTGCGCCAGCGCCGCATCCAGGTGCTGGCTGGTCCGAATCGTCTGATAGTCGATGACATTCCGTGAGCAGCGTTCGCGGATTTCAGCAAGAAACCGGCGCACCGCCTCCAAGTAGCCCTCGCGCAGCGACCGGGGGTCACAGACGAGCTGACCGGTCTCCTCCAGGCCCTCGAAACGGGTCGTGCCGCGGTAGTCGAAGTCCAGCTCCTGATCGTCCAGCACGTGAAAGATCAGTACGTCATGCCCGCGGTGTCGCAGCAGACGCAGACCGCGGAACAGATCGTCGCGGTCGACGAACAGATCCGAAATCAGCATCACCATCCCGCGTTTGGAACGCGTCCGCGCCACTTCGAACAGGACGTCGTACAGTCCTGTCTTCTGCTGCGGCTCTTCCACGGCGAGGGCCGCCAGGATCGAATGCAGGTGATTCTTGCGGCTGCTGACGGGCACCTGTCCACGGATGCTCTGGTCGAACGTCACCAGTCCCACGGCATCCTGTTGGCGGAGCATCAGATAGGCCAGCGCCGCGGCCAGGCTGCAGGCGTATTCGAATTTCGAAATCGGCCCGGAAGCGAATTGCATCGACTCGCTGCCGTCGACCAGGATCGTGCAACGGAGGTTCGTCTCCTCCTCGTATTGTTTCAGGTAGTAGCGGTCCGTCTTGGCCCACACTTTCCAGTCGATCCGGCGGATGTCGTCGCCGGGCGCGTACTCGCGGTGTTGGGCAAATTCGACGGATTGCCCCAGGTACGGACTGCGGTGCGAACCGGAAAGGAAACCTTCGACGATATGCCGCGCCTGGACTTCCAGCCGCGAAATCCGCGAGATTTCCTCAGGACGCAAATACTTCCTGTAGTCGTGGGTCACGCGTCAGCTCACCCTCTTTCGACGGCGTCTCTTGCAGCAGTTTCTCGATGACCTCGTCCGGGCGGATCCCTTCGCTTTCGGCCGCGAAGTTGGTCACGATTCGATGCCGCAGTACCGGCTTCGCCAATGCCTGAATGTCTTCCACGCTCACGTGCTCGCGACCGTACAACAGCGCGCGCACCTTGCCGCCCAACAACAGGTTCTGCACCGCCCGCGGTCCGGCTCCCCAGCTCAACCACCGGTTGATGAATTCCGGTGTACCGGGCTGCCCCATCCGCGTCTGACGTACCAGCAACAGCGTGTAGTCCAGCACGTGGTCGGTGACCGGCACCTGTCGCACGATCTTCTGCAACTCCAGAACCTCGCCGGCATCCAGAACGGGCTCGACCGTCTCGTCGGTCACGCCGGTCGTCTGTCGAGCGATCTGTCGCTCTTCCTCGAACGACGGATACTCCACGAACACCTTGAACATGAAACGGTCCTGCTGCGCTTCCGGCAACGGATACGTCCCCTCCTGTTCGATGGGGTTCTGCGTCGCCAAGACGAAAAACGGATCCTGCAACGGATGGCGGACCCGGCCGACAGTCACCTGCCGCTCCTGCATCGCCTCCAGCAACGCCGCCTGCGTTTTCGGGGGCGTGCGGTTGATCTCGTCCGCCAACACGACGTTGTGAAACAGCGGACCGGGAATGAAACGGAATTCCCGCTCCCCCGTGTCCCGGTTCAGTTGCAGCACGTCCGTCCCGGTGATGTCCGCGGGCATCAGGTCCGGAGTAAACTGGATGCGGGCAAAGGTCATCGACAGGCAGCGGGCGAGTGTGCTGATCATCAGCGTTTTGGCCAGCCCCGGAACGCCTTCCAATAGACAGTGCCCCCGAGCGAAAAGCGAAATCAGCAACTGCTCGATCACCGCGTCCTGACCGACGATCACCCGCTGCATCTGTTCGCGGATCTTCTTGTACGCTTCGCTCAGCTTCTGGATCGCTTCTTCGTGCGACAACGGAGTGCGTTCTTCATTCATGACGGAATCCTGCTCGTTCGACACGTTGATACCCGCCGCGTCCCAGACGCTCGGTTCCCCGACGCTCGCGTCCCGACCGATTCACCGGGACGTCGCTGCTTCTCGCCGGCAGACGCGTCCGGCCGACACTTCCACACGTGGACGTCTTCTTCAAGCTTCCAGCGCCCCGCAGCCGTCTTCGGCGCCACGGTCGCGACCGCTGCCTGTGTGAGCCGCTTCGCGAACCGGACTGCACGGTGCGCATGCACACTGCGACACCATCTCACCGCAACCACTCCAAACCGGCCAGAGACGCCGCACGGCCGCGATGACCGCCGTTGACTGTACCCGTCCGCCCCTTCCCCGACAACGCACCACCAACCACGAATGGACGACCACACCCGTGCATGCGCCGCCGACCGGCCGTGCCGCGCCGCCCCCATCCCGGTTCCGCGACGCACCGGCGCCCGGGCCCCAGGCCACTTATCCCCGAGCCTGCTTCAATCCGCCGGTCCGCCTGGAGTGGTGGACCGCAGCACTCCGGAGACTTTGCGGAACACGATGATGTGTTGCCGGGGCAGTACGCCGATCGTCCGCTCGTGGCGCAAGCCGAACTCCGGCCAGGAGGCCTCCCGGCGGACCTGGGCTTCCGACATCTTGTGCACCCGTTTGATCGGAACGCGCGGGTCCTCCATCCGGTACTCGACGAACACCACACGGCCGCCCGGCTTCAGCGCGCGGCTGATCTCATAGAGCATCTCATACGGATAGGCGAACTCGTGGTAAACGTCGACCAGCAAAACCAGATCGACCGCCGCTTGGGGCAGCCGCGGCGATTTGGCCGTTCCGCGGACGAGCGTGACATTCCCGAGCTTCCGCCGTTTCAGCTTGGCCGCGATCAGATCCAGCATCTTCTGCTGAATGTCCACGGCATAGACGCGTCCTTCCGGGCCGACCGCCTCGGCCAGCAGCAAAGTGATGCGACCGCTGCCGGCCCCGATATCCGCGACCACCATGCCCCGTTGCAACTGAAGCGACTCGATCAGCAACGACAGCCTTTCTTCCGTCTCACGCTCCGGTCGGTCCAGCCACGCGGCGCCGGCGAAGCCCATCACGTGCGCGATTTCGCGGCCCATGTAGAACTTGCCGATCCCGTTCGGGTCATGTTCCCGCCGATAGCTGTAAAGCTTCTCCGGATCCCGCGGATAGCGAACTTCCGTCTCCGCCGGTCTCGGCGCAGGGGGCGCACCTCGCGCGGCAGCGGCGACCGCCGCCAGGCACGCTCCCGCCAGCAGGCACGAGACGATCCCCGCAATCCGACGTCCTTCAATCAACTCACGCATTGCCCCCTCCCACGAACCCATCGGAACGACTCGGCTCGCTTGCGATCTGCGACATCGCCCGCCCTTCGCGTTCGATGCCCGGAATCGAACTGCGCGAGCGCCGCGGCTGGCCCCGCTTCCGCACCGACCGCCACACGGCGCCGCGCAGAACGCGAAACGGCCGATGCGCACCGGATCGCACGGCCGCCTCCGCACGAAGTCGACCAACCGGCAGCTTCGGCCGCGTACATCACCACGTCAACCGACTCGATCCGTCCACGACCGCCCGTCGCGCGCCGCCCCGCCATTGGCAATGCCAACGGCCCGGCATCATGATACCCGGTGGCCGTCGGTGCGCACCGCCGACCCGGCACGGTCCGCGCGGCACACCGAACCGTCCACCCGGCAGACGGAACGGCCGCCGTCCGGCACGTCCCGGGCGCCCGAACGGAGCGAAGGAGCGGATTTCATGAAAATCGAAGCCGCTGTGGAGATCGACGCCCCCTTGGAAGAAGTATTCCGATGGACGACCGAGCATGTGCCCGAGTGGAGTGAGACGGTCGTCCGTGAAGAGATCATCGAACGAACTCCAGAGGGCGTCGGAAGCCGGTTCCGGTGCATCTGCCGCGAACGCGAGAACGGGCCCGAGACGGAATTCGACGGAGAGCTGGTCCGACACGAACCGCCACACCGTGCGACCGTCGTCCTTCGCGGCCGACAATTCGACCTCAAAGTCGATTACGTCTTCGAGCCACTTGGCCCCGCGAGGGCACGCGTCACGCAGCGGACGGTCGTGCGAGGCAAAACCTTCGCCGGACGGCTGCTTTTCGCCATTCTCGGACCGCTGGCGCGACGCAGCAGTTGTCGCGCCGCCGCTCGCGAACTCGACCGGCTGAAAACCTTCTGCGAACGCCGCACGAGCCAGCCATACGCGGCATCACGGCCCTCGGAATCAGAGGACGGGAACCCGCGGATCGAGTGACTCGCCGGCTTCGCCGGTCTTGTCTTCCTCTGGTGTGTGACTGGCGGGAGCGGACCGTTGAGCCCGGATTCCACTGGCTGGGGGCTGTTCCACTGAATTCGACGACCGGCGCTTCCGCCGCGGAGCGGACGGTTCACCTCGTGCGTCGGGTTCTCGGCGATCGGGCATTCCTTTCACACCAGGCGACCGATCACCGCCGTCGGCGTCAGCACCTCCGGCACGTCGCTGCCCCTCCGGCACCGCCGCGTCAGCAGAACGACCTCCGTTCTGCTGGTCCTTCAGACGCCCCAGCCATTCGCGCCGCAACGCATCACGCCGTCGTCGCGCCCGATCCACCTTCGCCCGCGCCTCTCGCCGAAACCGCTCCACGTCACGCCGTACGTCCGCGGCCGTCTGCACGAAACCCGACGGCTCTGTGTAGGCCCCATCGACGCAGTACCCGTCGACGTGATAGCCCTGGTTCAAACCACGCAGCGCCGCGCCATAGTCGATCGCCTCCTCTTCGAAGGCGTCGACGGCGACCGACAGACCGGTCACGGCCGCCAACACGGCAACAGTCCCCACCACGACCACTTCCGAACAGACGGTCACCCCCGTCTCGTCGACCCAGAACCGCTTCCACAGTTCGCTCCACTGCACACCGCGCATGGCAAGTCCTCCACTCGTACGAAACATCTGCGGCGAAGCGATTCACAGAGCGAGCAGGGACGGGGACCGGCTGCCATTCACCTGTCGGACCTTTTCCATTCGACGCTCAGCCCGCCGGCCGCGTCGCCACGAAACAGAGAGGCCACGCACAACCGACAGACGTGGTCCGACGGAGCCGACGGTTCACACGTGCCCCTCTTTGACACCGTGCCCGCAGGGGTAACGAATGTGTCGACTTTCGGGGTCACACGGACCGTACGGCCTGCA
>RFHO01000499.1 GCA_003696385.1 Planctomycetota bacterium
CGGAGCCAAACCTGCTTTTTTCGATTCCACGGCCGGTTTGCGCGGCCGGAAAGGGGAGCTGTACGAAGGCGGCATCCGCGTTCCGCTGATCGCCTTCTGGCCCGGAAAAATCCCCGCCGGCCGGGTGATCGAAACCCCCGTCGCCCATTGGGACTACCTTCCCACGCTGGCCGAACTGGCGGGAGCCGCCGCGCCGCGGGACATCGACGGCCTGTCCTTCGCCCCCTTGCTGCTTGCCGATTCCCCTCCGCCCCGATCCCTGCACACCTACCTGTACTGGGAGCACCACAACGGATACTCACAGCAGGCCATTCGCCTGGGCGACTGGAAGGGCATCTCGACCACCGGCGGACCGTTCGAACTGTACGATCTGGCCGGTGACCCCGGTGAATCGCGCAACGTGGCCGCCGACCATCCGGACATCCTGCAGAAAATGCTGCGGCTGATGAAGGAAGCGCGGACCGACCACCCTGCCTATCCGCTGAAGCCCGTGCCGTCCGCCAACGACTCGGGGAAGGATTGAGCGGGGCCCGGCCGCGCACGGCACAGCCTCCGGACGCCGCCGGCCCGCAGCGTGCCATGGCCCTGCCGTGGCGACAACGGAATGCCGTCCGTCGCAAACCATTTGTCGGTAATCGTTTGAGACAAACGGATCACGAGCATGAAGGCCCACACCGAATACCTCACTTTCAACCTGCCCGAACGCATGGGATTCGTGAACATCACCCGCGAAGTCGAGGCGATCGTGAAGCGCAGCGGCATCCGCGAGGGGCTGGTGCTCTGCAACGCGATGCACATCACCGCATCGGTGTTCATCAACGACGACGAACCGGGGCTGCACGAGGACTACCGCAAGTGGCTCGAACAGCTCGCTCCGTTCGACCCTTCTCCGCAACGCTACGCGCACAATCGCACCGGCGAACAGAACGCGGATGCGCACCTGAAGCGGCAGATCATGGGCCGCGAAGTGGTCGTGGCGGTCACCGATGGAAAACTCGACTTCGGCCCCTGGGAACAGATCTTCTACGGCGAGTTCGACGGACGCCGCCCGAAGCGAGTGCTCGTCAAAGTGATCGGCGAGTGAAGTCCTCGGGCACCGCCCGAGAAGGACTCGCCATGCCCGCCTGGCCGCGCTGCCGTGGCTCGCCGTCACACGAGAGCCGGCGGTTTCGCCCTGCGACCGCAGCGGCCGCTCGCCAAGCCGATCCGTCGTGTGATCAGGAACCTTCCAGCGGTTCGGACGACCGCTCCAGCTCTGCGGCTGCCTGTTCCGCGGAATCGAAGAGCCGCCACAGCTCGTTCAGCCGCGCCACCTCCAGAACCTCGCGGCAATAGTCGGTCAATCCGCTGATGGCGAATCGGCCGTTCCGCTGGTTCAAGCGGTTCCACATGCGAAAAAGAATCTCGATGAACGAGCTGCCGAAGAAGGTCGTATGGGAAAGGTCGATCACCACCAGTGGCGGCGTCGCGTCGGCGGCGACCTGCAACAGGGTCTTCTGGACGCGCTCCAGCGCCGCCTCGTCCAGATTCTCGTATTGCGGTCCCAGCGAGACGACGGTCACGGGCCCGCGTTTCGCGATCCGAGGCTCTTCCGACATCGACATGTTGGCTCCACCTCGAGGGAGCCGCAGGGACGTTCCACACTCCCCCGCAGCCGCAAACGTCGTAGACGTCGTTGAGTCTACCGCCGGCAGACGGTTTGTCAATCAGCACACAATTCGGCTTTCCGCCGTGCTGCTGCGTGGTTGCCACGCAGCGGTACGGCGATCCCCGCAGGGTGACCGTCGAGCAGACGAACCGCGACCACACGCCCTTGCCGGCCCGCAAATCGAGCACCGGCAAGCCCGCTGGCCACGGGTTTTCTTCACTCTCCCCGACGCCCCGGCGCTCGCTTACGGCCGCGGGGCCGCCCGGAAGCGACGCTCCCGTACCGGAGCGCGGGCCGCACAAAGTTGAACCCGACCGCCCATCTGTGCCAAGATGCGCATCGCGCTGCGACCGTCCGGCCGCGCGTGCCCACGACCCTCCCACCTTCCCGCCCCGCCGCATGGCGCACCGACACACGGCCATTCTCCAGCAGACACGATCACTCATGAACGAACGCTCTCCGGATCAGCGGCCGGCTGTGCCGCCCTGGGATCTTTCCGGTCGGCAGTTGCTGGTCCCTTTCGATTGCCACCAACGGACCCGGTTCGTCTACGGTCCCGGAACGCTGGCCCGCGTCGGGGAACTGGCCGCCGAATTCGGCGAACGCGTGTTCCTGGTAACCGATCCCGGCCTGCGCTCGGCCGGACACGAACAGCGGTGCATCGATTATCTCAAGGCCGCAGGGTTGCAGGTGGTGGTCTACGACCAGGTGCGTTCGAACCCGAGCGAAGACGACGTCCAGAACGCACTGCAGGCGGCCCGGGACGGCGACGTCCAGGTGATTGTCGGGCTGGGCGGGGGGAGCAGCCTGGACTGTGCCAAGGGCGTGAACTTCCTGCTGACCAACGGCGGCCGGATGCGCGACTACTGGGGCGTGGGCAAGGCGCGCCGGCCGATGCTGCCGATGATCGCCATCCCCACCACTGCGGGCACGGGCAGCGAAGCCCAGTCGTTCGCCCTGATCACGCACAGCGAAACCCACATGAAAATGGCCTGTGGTGATCCCAAGGCCGCCTGCCGCGTCGCCATTCTGGATCCGGAACTGACCCTCACGATGCCGCCGTTCGTGACCGCCGTCACCGGAATGGACGCCATCAGCCACGCCGTCGAAACCTTCGTCACCCGCCGCCGCAATCGCGTCTCGCTGATGTTCAGCCGCGAAGCGTGGCGCCTGCTCAGCTTCGGCTTTCCGCGCGTTCTCCGCGCGCCCGACGACCTCGCCGCCCGCGCCGCCATGCTCGTCGGCGCCTGCCTGGCGGGTGCCGCCATCGAAAACTCGATGCTTGGCATCGCGCACTCGCTGGCCAATCCCCTCTCGGCGAATTTCGGGACCGTCCACGGTGTCGCCGTCGGATGCCTCTTGCCACACGTGGTGCGGTTCAATGCGGAGGAAGTCGCCGACGCCTACGCCGAACTGGCTGAGGCCGCGGGCATCGTCGACCGGTCGCGGGCAGTGCCCGCCCGTGCCGCCGCCGAAGCACTCGCTGCGCAGATCCAACAGTGGGCAGACGCCGCCGGCCTGATGGCCCACTTCCCCGCTGAACGTATGACTGACCAGCTCCTGCTCACGCTTGCCGAACAAGCCGCGCAGCAGTGGACCGCGCAGTTCAACCCGCGCGCCGCCGGCGTGCTGGAACTGAGAGCCCTCTACGCGGCCGCACGCCAATCGGCAGCCACCTCCCAGTGATCGCCGGCGGACGTAGAAGGCCCTCCACCACCGAAAACCGGCTCACGGCTCCGGTACGATCACACCGGCCTTACCACTCGTCCGTCCGATCACCCGCAGGCAGGGTGTGTCGTCCGCCTGCACGACGCGTGCAACCGGCAGATCGTTCACCGGCCCGCGCGCAGTGTCCGTACTCGAACGAACCACAATGGCCGAAGCGATACCCGCGGGATACGATGCGCAACGGACATGCCCGCCGCCCGTTCGCGTGCCGGGCCGTTCTGCGACGATTCCCCGGACGCGGCCCGTGCCAGACCAGAACGCGGCTCCGCGGCGGATTGATTCGGCCATCATCACGACCGGACACCCATGAGCGAACAGTCTCCTTCGAAAGAACCGCAACGCGGCGGCCGACGCTCGCGTGGCAAACGCCCCGACCAGAAACCCGGCAGCAGTGGATTGTGGTATCTGATCGTCTTCGGCGTCCTGCTGCTGCTCGTCCTGCCGATGTTCTCCAGCACGCCGAAGGGAACCAAGCTCACGTTCGGCAAGTTCCGCGAAGCGCTGCAAAGCGGCCAGCTCAACCGCACGAACATGTACTCCGTGCGGATCGGAGACGGATACATCCGCTTTCAGGACCGTCCTGCGGTGGGCTCCGGCCGGTCCAGCGGTGAAGTCCGGTCGTTCTACGTGCCGATCGTCGACATCGCGGAAACGGACCTCAACGAGATCACCGATCTGCTCAAGCAGCGCGGCGTGCAGTACGAATACGCCGAACCGCCGTCGGAATGGCAGGGGCTGATCTCGCTGTTCGTCGTCTCGTTGCTGTTCATGATGGTCCTGCTGTTCCTGCTCCGCCGCGTGGGCGGCGCCGGAACGGCGATGTCCTTCGGTCGCAGCCGCGGACGGATGTACGCCCAGGAGGACATGGACATCACCTTCGACGACGTGGCGGGCATCGACGAAGCGGTCGAAGAGCTGAAGGAGGTCGTCGAGTTCCTCAAGAATCCGGCCAAGTATCAGGCGCTGGGCGGCCGTATCCCGCGGGGCGTTCTGCTGGTGGGACCGCCCGGAACCGGCAAGACGCTTCTGGCCAAAGCGGTCGCCGGAGAGGCGGGCGTACCGTTCTTCAGCCTCTCCGGTTCGGACTTCGTGGAAATGTTCGTCGGCGTCGGAGCGGCCCGCGTGCGGGACATGTTTCAGCAGGCCACGGCCAAATCGCCCTGCATCGTTTTCATCGACGAACTCGACGCGTTGGGCAAGGTCCGCGGCAGCGGCCTGCCCGGTGGGCATGATGAACGCGAACAGACGCTCAACGCTCTGCTGGTCGAAATGGATGGTTTCTCCACCGAGCAGAGCGTCATCGTGATGGGGGCGACCAACCGCCCCGAAACGCTGGATCCCGCCCTGCTACGGCCGGGCCGCTTCGATCGCCATGTGCTGGTCGATCGACCGGACATCCGCGGCCGCGAAGCGATCCTGAAGGTCCACGTGAAGAACATCAAAATGGACGACACCGTGGATCTGGCCCGCCTGGCGCGGCTGACGCCGGGATTCGTGGGCGCCGATCTGGCCAACCTGGTCAACGAAGCCGCGCTGCTGGCCGCCCGCGCCAACAAGAAATGCGTCACCATGGCCGAGTTCGAAGAAGCGATCGAACGCGTCGTCGCCGGCCTGGAAAAACAGACCCGCATCATCCACGAAGAGGAAAAACTGCGTGTGGCCTACCACGAATGCGGCCACGCCCTGGTCGCCTGCAAACTGCCCAACACCGACCCCGTGCACAAAATCTCCATCATCCCCCGCGGCATGGGCGCGCTCGGCTACACCCTGCAGCGTCCCGAAGAGGACCGCCATCTGATCATGCAGTCCGAACTGACCCACCGCATCGCCGTGCTGCTGGGCGGAATCGTCGCCGAAGAGCTGGTCTTCCAGGAAACGTCCACCGGTGCCCAGAACGACCTCGAAAAAGCCACCGACCTGGCCCGCCGGATGGTCACCGAATTCGGGATGAGTCCCCGACTGGGCCGCGTCCATTACAGCGAAAGCCGCACTTCGCCGTTCCTCGGTGTCAGCAGCTTCCCGGCCGAGTACCGGCACAGCGAAGAAACGCTCCGCGAAATCGATCTCGAAATCCGCCGCATCATCGACGAAGCCATGCAAAAGGCGTACGACGTGCTGACCACACACCGCGCCGCGCTGGACGACATGGCCCGCGAACTGATGCGGGTGGAAGTCATGGACGCCGAACAGCTCCACGAAATCCTCGAACGCCACAAGACCGGACCACAGATCTCGCCGGGCACCTTGGCGCCGACGCCCGAACCCGTTCGTCCATTCGAATCCCCCGCGCGCCCCGACGTCCGCGAACAGCCCCGGGTCCCGCCCGTCGGCGAAGAGCCCGCCGGGGCGTGAGCGAGCGCGTGCACCCCATTGAACCCGACCGCTCGAAATCCACGTCCCGGCATCCACGCGGTTCTCCGCGCCGACCGACCAGCGGATTCGTCCGTCCCGATCCGCCGATCCGGCCGCGCCCGAACCGCGCTCGCTTGCCTGCCGACGCGGCGTCGGTTGTACTTCGCCGCAACCGGACTTGGGGGGCCGCCGGTGACACGGCCCACCGCTCGCATTCTTTCAGCGGCCGCCCCCCGGTGCCGATCCGCGAGCGCGCGGGCACGCATCCACCCGACGCCGCCCTCGCCGCCCACCCGCCGAAACGATCGAGGGTATTGCCGTGACGCTCGGCCAGAACACGGGAACCGCCTATCTGCTCAGCGGCCTGCTGCACGCCGCCGTGCTGTGTGCTGCGCTGCGGGTTCCCGCACCGTCCCGCGTGCCGCAGTTCGCCCTGCCAGCCGGGCCCTCGGCTCCCGAAAGCCTCGCCCGTCCGGCGACCGTCTCGGCCGAATGGACCGCCACCGAAGAGACGCCCGTGGTGGAGTTGCCGCCGGTTGCCACCTCACTGGACCGTACCGAACCGCTGCCCGTCCTGCGCCGCCGCCCGCCAGCCGCTCTCCCGGCCGAGCGAATCCCCGAACCGCCGTTGCTGCGGCCCACCGTGGCGGTCCGACCCGACGACTCTGCGACGACGATTTCTGCACCGGAGGCACGCGCGCTCGCGGAACTCCGGGACCGCGGCGAGCCGACCGGGGCCACCACCGGCATCCGTGCCCGCGGAACCCGCGTGCGTTCCGATCTGCCGCCCCGCGGCGAAACCGCGTCTGCGACCGAACTCTTGAAAGCACCGACTCGTCGCGGAACCACGGACAGCGAAAAACGGATGCCCGCACGATCGGCTGCCGCGGCCCGCTCGCCCGCCGCAAACGCCGAAGCGTTCGCACGCCGGCTCGCCGATCGACTGGCCACCCGGGCGGCGGCTGCCGTCGCCCGGTGGGAACAGCTCCGGTCCTTTGCGCGGCGGATCGCCGGCCCTTCTCGCACCGAGCCGCGCCGAGCGACGGAAGCCGGCACGTCATCTCCCGCCGCCGCGGCACAGGATGCCCGACAGAGCGAGCCCGCGGTTGCCCGACGGCCGCCGCAACAGCAACCCGAATCACGGCCGTCGGCCGAACGGCCGCACAACGCTTCCGAACGGCAGACCGCCGAACCCGTCGCCACTCGGCCCACCGCGTCTCCACAACACGGCGGTCCGGCCGATTCCAGCGCATCCCGCTCGAGCGATCGGCGGCGGGGCGCGGTTTTCGACGACCCGCCTCGCGCCCTGCCGACCAACCCCCCGCCGGAGTACCCGCCCGAATCACTCGCCGCCGGCGAACAGGGACGCACGCTGCTGAAGGTGTCGATCGATCCGCACGGTCGCGTGCAGGACGCGAATGTCCACCGATCCAGCGGATATCCGCGGCTCGACGCGGGCGCGCTGCAGGCCGTCCGCCGATGGCGGTTCGTCCCGGCACGACGCGACGGCCGGCCGGTCCGCTGCGAAGTGCTCGTTCCCGTGCGGTTTCAGATCCGACCTCGCTCAGCCGCGGACTGAAGAGCATCGGACCACGCGAGCACTTTCCGAACCGCGGCCTCCACGGCTTCCAACCGCTCCGGCGGCTCCAGCAGCACCGGATGATGCAGGAC
>RFHO01000007.1 GCA_003696385.1 Planctomycetota bacterium
CTGCAAACTTCGCCGGAACTGTGCATGAAGCGTCTGGTATCGGCCGGAGCGGAGCGGATCTTTCAGGTGACACGAGCCTTTCGCCGTGGTGAATCCGGTGCCCTGCACAACCCTGAGTTCACGATGGTCGAATGGTACGCGGTCGGGACGACGCACCACGAGCAGATGGATTTCGTCGAGTCGCTGGTGCGGGAACTGCATGCCGCCGCGACAGATGACGGAGAACACCGGAATGCGGCCGATGGTTCGGAGGCGGCGATCGCGGCCGAAGCACGCGCGGGCCTTTCGTCGTCACCGTTCCGACGGCTGACGTACAGCGAGGCCTTTCGGAACAGCCTGGGGGTCGAAGACGTCCTCAGGTGCGATGCGGGGCGGTTGGCACGACTGGCCGCGTCGGCGGGCGTGCGGGCTCCGGATTCGGTGTCCGCAACCGACGTCGATCGTGACACGTGGCTGAATCTGTTGCTGGCCGAACGGGTGCAACCGAACCTGGGGCGCAATGTCCCGGAGTTCATGTACGACTTTCCGGCGAGTCAGGCGGCGCTGGCCCGCGTTCGAGCCGGGGATCCGCCGGTGGCGGAACGCTTCGAGCTGTACTGGCGGGGCGTCGAGCTGTGCAACGGATACCAGGAGCTGACGGACGCGGACGAGTTGCGGGAGCGGATCCAGCAGCAGAACGCATTGCGACGTAGGGAGGGGAAGCGTACGCTCCCGGCACCGACGACGCTTTTGGCGGCGATGGACTTCGGATTGCCCGAATGCTCCGGTGTGGCGTTGGGATTCGACCGTCTGGCGATGCTGCTGCTGGGCGCCCGGCGGCTGGATGCCGTAACGGCCTTTCCGTTCGAGCGATGCTGAACGCTCTGGCGGTGCCGCGGCGGATCGAGGCGGAAGCCGATACGCCGACAACCGATCGAGGACCAGCGACAGAACGATGACGCGGAACAACCGTGACGAGCGGAAACGACGGCGGACGGCGCGGCGGAGTGGCGGGAAACGTCGAGCCCCTGCGGCACGGGACGCAGTTCGGGGGGCGGTCGGATGGTTCCTGGCAGCGGCCGTCGTGAGCTTCCCCGGTTCTGCATGCTCGGCATCGGCAGCGGAGCATCCGGAAACCGCGGCAGGGGAACGCGGCGGATGCCGGATCGCCGCCGTGCGTGTGGGGTTGGATGGGACGGCTCAGGTGGGTCGATGGACCGCCGTGCGCGTGACCGTTGAGGTCCGCGGAGCCGCGGCGGCGGGAACGGTACGCGGCGAAGTCGAGACACTGGATCCGGTCGGCCGAACGGTGATTTATCCGTCGGCATCCCGGCCGCTGCAGGAAGGTACGACCGAACTGAGCTGGTCATTCCTGCCTGGTCGACTGGATGCGGTGGTCCGCGTCCGGGTGCTGTGGGAACACCCGGACGGCCTGCGGCCGGTTGGCGAATCGACGCTGGTGCCTTCGGTTTCGGCGGGAGGGGATTCGGCGGCGGGGAGCGACGACGGCTCGCCGCGATTTACGGTCGTTCCGCAATCAGAGGTGTTGTGGGCGACGCTGGGACCGCTGCCGGGCTTCGACGAGCTGTCCGCGGAAGAATTGCGTCTCGGGAACACGGGCGGCGGAGCAGCCGGATCGGCGGAGCGGCCCCGACGGGGCGACAGGGACGGAGAGCGGCGACGGCGTGTGATCGTATTGAGCGAACTGCCCGCCGACGCAGCGGCTCTGGAAGCGGTGCGGACGTTGGTTCTGGCGGGTGCATTCGCGTCCGACGCGGAAAGGTCGGCGGCCCTACGGGAGTGGGTCTTTTCGGGCGGCCATCTGGTGTTGATCGTCGGCGATGCGGTGGAGGCGTTCCGGAGCAGTCCGCTGGCGGCGTGGGTGCCGGTGGATGTCGGCGAGACAGTGAAACGCCTGCCGGATACGCGATTGAGTGCGCTGGAGTCGCTGGCTGGTCGGGCGCAGCGGATCCTGTTTTCGGGACGGATTCCGGTTGCGGAGCTGTCTTCGTCGTCGGGAACGGTGCTTGCCGACTCGCTCGACGGTCCGCTGGTGGTGCGGGCGCCGTACGGGATGGGGCTGGTGACGGCGGTGGCGGTGGACATCCGCAAGCCGCCCTTGCTCGGCTGGAAAGGACTGGCAACGCTGTGCGAGAAGCTGGGCGAACCGCGCTGGTCCGTGTTTCGCGAAGCCGGAGAGACCCGGCGCCGCGCCCCGCGCCGGATCACGCGGACGGGGATCTCGGAGCTGGGAACGCAACTGCACGTGTGGTTGGAACGGTTTCCGGAAGTTCGTCGACCGGGCACGTGGACGAGCCTGGGGCTGATGGTGCTGTACCTGGCCTTCATCGGGCCGTTGGACTACCTGGTGGTTCATCGGTGGTTGAAGCGTCCGCACTGGACATGGTTCACGTTGCCCGTCCTGGTCACGGTGTGGGCGGTGTCGGTGGCCTGGGTGGCCCGGGCGGCCAACGGCGTGGATGCGGGGTTGAACACGATTGCGGTTTGGGACATCGACGCGGCCACCGGCCGCGGGCGCACTCAGCAGTGGTGTGCGATGTACAGTGAGCGCAGCCACCGGGCCGAAGTCGCGGTTTCGCCACCGCCGATCGCAGCAGCGAGTGCGAAGCAGGACGTGCCACGGCCTCGTCTGCGATGGGACGCCGTGGCCGAGAACGCCTTCGGCGGGATGTATCGTCCCAGCGGGATCGAGCTGTTCCACGCCGCGTATCGGTTTTCGCCGCGACACGATCGTCTGCTTGAGGTGCCGATGCTGAAGTGGTCGACGTTCTGCTGGCGGTCGCAGTGGTCGGGCGCGGTCCGTTCCGGGCTGGTCGAAGCGCGATTGAGCGGCCGCGGCGTCGGACGGTTGAGCGGAACGGTCCGCCACAATCTGCCCGGTCCGGTGCGGGACTGGATCCTGGCGTATCAGGGACGGGTGTACTGGCCGCGGGTGGATGTGCGCACCGGCCGCTTGCCCGCCTGGGAACCGGGCGATCCGATCAATCTGGACAGTCCGCGAATCGTGGACCGGGAATTGCGCGGATACCTGACGGGCACGGTGAAGCGCAGGATCCTCAAGGACGGCGGGGTGAGCGAATTGCGGTTCACCGAACAGAAGCCCTATCCGGTGATTCCGGAGGACCTCGTGGAGGTGATGCGGATCCTGACGTTTCATGAAGCGGCCGGTGGCAAGTCGTATACCCGGCTGAATAATTACGCATACGACGCCCTGGACCTTTCGGGGCTGCTGGATCATCGCCGCGCAGTGCTGTTCGGGGTGCTGGACGCCGACGCCCCGGCGGCCCGCATCGATGGGAGCGCCGTCGCCGCCGCGCGGCAATACACGTTCGTCCGGCTGGTCCTGCCGGTACGCCAGCAGGCGGAAACGCCGCGGACGCTGCTGCCGGTTCGGTGACGGTGTCCGGCCGCCGCCGGCTTCGGTCTGCGGCGGCACGTGGTCCGCGCCGCGGCCTCTGTGCGAGGTCTTTCGTCAACGGGGAGCACGCCCGCTCCCACGGATCGAATCGGAGACCGTCGAAGGTGATCGAGACACGGCAATTGACCAAACGGTACGGCGATCTGATCGCCGTCAACGAGCTGAACCTGAAGCTGGCCGAAGGGGACGTCTTCGGCTTCATCGGCCCGAACGGATCGGGCAAAACAACGACGATGCGGATGATCGCCACGCTGCTCAATCCGGATTACGGCGAGGCGTACGTGTGCGGCAAGTCGATCTACACCCACGCCGAACAGATCCGCCGGCTGGTCGGCTTCATGCCGGACTTCTTCGGTGTCTACGAGGACATGACGGTTCTGGAGTATCTCGAATTCTTCGCCGCGGCGTATCGCGTGCCCGTTCACAAGCGGCGCAAGGTGTGCGAAGAAAAGCTGGAACTGGTCGACATGGCGTTCAAACGGGACGCCATGGTCAACCAGCTCTCCCGAGGCCAGACCCAGCGGATCGGGCTGGCGCGGGTTCTGCTCCACGACCCTCAGGTCCTGTTGCTGGACGAGCCGGCCAGCGGGCTGGATCCTCGTGCCCGGATCGAAATTCGCACGCTGCTGAAACGGCTGGGTGAGCTGAAAAAGACGGTGATCGTCTCCAGCCACATCCTGCCGGAGCTGGCCGACGTGTGCACGCGCGTGGGCATGATCGAAAAAGGCCGACTGATCGTCGACGGCTATGTCGAAGAAGTGATGCGCAAGGCCCGGCAGCGGATCCTGTTGCACATCCGTGTCCGGGAAGGTGCCGAGGCGGCGGGCCGATTGCTGGAACAGATGGACGAGGTGGAATCCGTTTCCCAGAACCGGGACGGCACGCTGTGCGTGACGCTTCGCACCGGGGTCGACGACTACAGCCGGCTGCCTGCTCGTTTGATCGAAGCGGGTTTTGCGCTGACACTGTTCCGCGAGGAAGAGGTGAATCTGGAAACGGCTTTCATGGAGCTGACCAAGGGGCTGGTGCAGTAAAGCGTGCCGGCGGAACGCCACGTCCAACCCGCCGGCACGGACGGGCGCGGGACGTGTGCTCCCCTGCGGCGAGGCGTTGGCCGAGCGTCCACGCGGCCATCCGCGGCGCCATCTGTATCACGCTCTGCGGACAGGACGTCGTACCTCCAGCACGAAGCGATGATGGGAGTCGGCCGATGAATGGGCAGCCGGGCAGCGGGCGAATGTCCCGACCTCGTTTTTCACGGAACTTCCGACGCAGCGCGTCGAGCCCGTCGTGTGAAGTGGTGTCGTCCCGTCGTTCCGCCATTGATCGGTGCCCCGCCGGAGGCTCCGATGGTCCGCGCGACGCGACATCGGCTCGAGGAGGCCACCGAACGCCCTCCGTCGCGACGTGGTTTTCGGTCGTGCTGTTTGGTCTGGCCTGGTTGACTCCCGCCATCGACGGATCGAAGGGAACTCATGCGATGGCCGATGACAGCACTCCGGCGGCCGCACCGGCTGCAGCGGACGCCGCCGAACCGCCCGATACCGACCAGTCGCGCACCGGTGCCGGTGGACGTGCGGCGGCACCGGGTACGGCCGGCACATCGGATACTCGCAACGCGGCGGAAGGGGCTCGGGACACCGAGCCGCCCCCCAATCCGTTTCCCAATCGCATCAAGGTCGACGACATCGACGGCGGCATCGAATGGTTGAACACCGACGGTCCGATCTCGCTGAAGGACCTGCGTGGCAAGATCGTGCTGCTGGATTTCTGGACGTATTGCTGCATCAATTGCATGCACGTGTTGCCGGACCTGAAGTTTCTGGAGCAGAAGTACCGGCGTCAGCTGGTCGTCATCGGCGTGCATTCGGCGAAGTTCGACACCGAGAAGAACTCGGAGAACATCCGCCAGGCGATTCTGCGGTACGAAATCGAGCATCCCGTGGTGAACGATGCCCGGATGATCATCTGGCGGAAATTCGGCGTGCGGGCCTGGCCCACGCTCGTGCTGATCGATCCCGAAGGGTACTACTGCGGATATGTCTCCGGAGAGGGCAACCGCGAGCTGCTGGATCGGGTGATCGCCAAGCTGATCGAATACCACCGCTGGAAGGGCACGCTGGACGAATCGCCGGTGCGGTTCGCGCTGGAGCGGCGACGCACACGTCCGACACCGCTGCGGTACCCCGGCAAGGTGACGGTGGATCTGCGCGATGGCCGTGTGTTCGTCAGCGACAGCAATCACAATCGCATCGTGATCGCCGACCGGACCGGACGGCTACTGGATGTGGTCGGCAGCGGACGGATCGGCCGGCGGGACGGCCCGTTCGAAGAGGCCGAGTTTCATCACCCGCAGGGAACGGCTCTGGTCGGTGACGTGCTGTACGTCGCCGACACCGAAAATCACCTGATCCGCGCGGTCGATCTGAAGACACGGACGGTCCGAACGGTGGCCGGCACGGGACACCAAGGTCGCTTCGGGCAACGAGGCGGCGAGGCGCACAGCACTCCGCTGAACAGTCCGTGGGATCTCGTGCACGTCGAGGGCGTGTTGTACATCGCGATGGCGGGACCACATCAGATCTGGTCGCTTCGGCCGGCAACCGGACGGATCGATGTGTTTTCCGGCACCGGCCGCGAAGACATCCTGGACGGGGCGCGCGATGCGTGTGCTCATGCTCAGCCTTCCGGCATCACCACGGACGGCAAGTTTCTGTACGTGGCAGACAGCGAAGGTTCGGCAATCCGGCGGGTTCCCCTGGACGATGACGATGGACCGGTCAAGACCGTCGTGGGAGCGTCGAATCTGCCGTTCGGCCAGTCGTTGTTCGAGTTCGGCGATGTCGACGGAGTGGGCGGCGAAGCGCGGCTGCAGCACCCGCTGGGCGTCGTCTATCACGACGGCGAACTGCTCGTTGCCGACACGTACAACCACAAGGTCAAGCGGATCGATCTGGAGAGTCGTCGCTGCCGCACCTGGCTGGGCGATGGGAAACCCGGTCGCTCGCTCGAGCCGCCGCAACTGTTCGAACCGGGGGGGCTGGCCGTCGCCGGTACGAACGTGTACATCGCCGACACGAACAACCACAGGGTTTGCGTCGCCGACCTCGCCACCGGCCGGATGCGCGAGTTCGTGATCAGCGGGCTCCAGCCGCCGGCCACGACGCTGCCGCGCGACGATGATGTGGAATCGGAAGCCGAAGACGTCACGGCCGTGGAACCGCAAACCGTCCGACCGGGCCGCGAGCTCACGTTCCGTTTCCGCATCCAACTGCCCGAGAAGCAGAAGATCAACGAGAGCGGTCCGCTGCACGTGACCCTTTTGTCGGACTCGGCCTCCGCGTTCCCCAGGGAATTACGTGGCCAGCGCCGGAAGGCCGCCCTGACTGACGGCGCAAAGGCGATCGAAGTCACGCTTCCCCTCGCGGAACGGCCCCGAGCCACGACGGTCGAACTCAAGCTGGTTTACGGCTACTGTCGCGAGGGCAAAGGCGGTGTGTGCCGGCTGGCTGTTCGACGCTTCCGCATCCCTGTGCGGTTCTCCGATGCGTCGGCGGGAAGCGTGCTGACGCTCGACGGTTCGCCGATCATGCCGAAGCCGCGCACTTCGGAGCTCGATCGCCCCGCACCGCTTCGCCCGTGACGTTTGCGGAAAAAGGCCGGGGAACGCTGAACCGCTCGGACGCCCAGGCGGACGGGGCTCCGCACCGGGCCACCACATGCAGGCGAGCCGCACATCGTGCAGCGCATGGCACGGAGGGTGTCCATCGCCATGCCGTCGTAGCCGCCGCGATCGCGCGACGTCGACGTGGCGGAACGGGTGGCATCGTCGGCCCGTTGGATGGGCCGTCTGTTCCGCCGCCCCGGTTAGATCGGTTCCTCGCCGCTCTGAGCGGAAATCCCGCGTGGGCGGTCACCGCCCGTCACATCGTCACTGACCGTCACCACGGTCGTCGGCCAGCCGCCGCAGAACTGCCGGTGGATTGCGGGGAAGGTGGGCACGAATCGCCACACGCACCGACGCATGCCGTGCGGACATCCGCTGCAGCAGCCGGTACACGCGGATCCGGACGGATCGCGGCAAGCTGTCCCACCGCTTCAACAGGCCGGGGACCACAGCGTCGGCTTCCGCCGGTGCGGCGTCGCAGATCGTTTCGGCCAGTGTGACCCAGGTGACCGCGTCCGATTCCCGGGACCACCGACGTCGCAACGCCGTCAGAACGTGCCGGACGTCCGGATGCTGTTGCAGCGCCATTGCTGCCAGTCGGCGCGTCTCGGGCATCGGTTCTTCAAGCAGACGTGCCAGCGGTCCCAGCGTGCTCGGCCCCAGACGTGCCAGCGTCGCGGCGGCCGTCTCGCGCACCGCGGGTTCGCCATCGAACAGCAGGACGCGGAAGACCGCAGGCTGAGCCGCGGCGGCTCGCCGTCCGAGCGCCGCCAGACACAGCAGCGCATTGCGGCGGATCAGTTCGTCCGCCTCGTCCAGCAGCCGAATCAGCGTGGGCAGCAGCGGCGCCGCGGCGTCGCCCAGCAAAGCCGCGCATTCCACCACCGTCGCGCGGAAGAACGTGCGATCGGCCGCCGACGTCGAAGGCGCAAAGCGGGGCCGGGTGAGGGCCTTGGCCAATGCGGAAACCGCGCCGGGTGCGGCCGGTCCGATACGAGCCAGGGCTTCGTAGGCCGCCTGCCGCACTGCCAGTGGCATCCGCACGTCCTCCGCGATCTCGATGATCTCCTCGGCGGTCACCGCGGCGACGGGGCCGAACAGCGACACCGCCTTCAATTCCCACAACAGCCGCGACTGGAGGTCCGGCGTGCGTTCGTCTCCTGCGGATTCGACGGAGGCCCGAAGCCGATTCCGCGTCCGGCGGAGCAGCTCCGCCAAATGTGGGACGGCCGGAGCGGCGCGACGTCCCATCCGTCCGAGCAATAGTGCCGCCTGCCGCCGCTGCGTCTCGGGTGCCCGGGCCTCCGTCATCAGGCCGATCAGTGACGGCACCCAGCGTACGGCGTCCGCGGAATCCGGCCGAATCGATTTGAACGGGATGCCGGAATCCGCCGGCGTCTCCGACGCGCTCCGTGTCCCGGAGTCCGCCGAACGAGGCGGGATCACGGAAGCGGCGCGGACGACGGCGTTCTTCCCGGACGGAGAGACCACGCGTTCGCCGGCGGGCGTCCGCATCGTCACCGGCAAAAGGGCGGCCCCCGCAACGAGTGCGGTGAGTGCGACGGGGCGAAGCGGTCGCGGGTCTCGAAACATGGGTTCGTCCGTTGCTCGCCAAGGTAGCTCGCGAGCCACTGGTGGGCGTCATGGCACGGAAATCGACGGCCGCGTGCATGGTACGGGCCCGGCTCCGCCGCGGCCAGAATCGCACGGGCCTTCGCGGTGCAGACCGATCGCGCCGTGGCTCAGTGCGGCTCCGGGGCAGCAGCCTGTTCGGTAGACGGTGGCCGTCTGAGGTGCTGGGCCCACGCCGGCGGCAGGTTCAGCAGAACCGTGTCGCGGCGCAGGCGGTAGCGCTGCTGATAATCACGGGCGATCCGCTCGATTCCGTCCAACCGTTTTCGCTCCGGCCCGCGCGCGATACGCCGCTTGAGCGACCGGATGTAGGCGTATTCGAAATAGGACAGCACGCCGCCCGGCTTCAGGTGCTCAAAAAACGTCTGAAACAACCGCTCCACCAGCTCGACCGGGAAATTGTTCAACGGCAGCCCCGAGATGACGAAGTCGTACGGCGCTTCCGCCTGGTATTCCTGGAAAGGGCAGCGATGGATCCGCAGTCGCTCGACGTGGCGGCGGAACGACCTTTCGCGGGCAATCCGCTCCTGAAGACGGCGGACGAAGTCTTCGTTCAGCTCGACCAGATCGAGTTCGTCGCCGTCCCGCATCAGCGTCACGATGCGTGCGGTCACGGCGCCGGTGCCGGGGCCGACTTCCAGGATCCTCAACGGTCCGGGCGACCGGGCCAAGACGTCCGCCAGCGGCCGCGTCAGAGCACGGGCGAGGAAGCGACTGCTCGGCGCGATCGCACCGGTCGTCTCGAAGCGACTGCGGAATTGGCGAAAAAACTCGAAATAGTCGCGAAGAATGGCGGACATCGTGCTGGTATTCCAACGGTGCGGCGGTGCGATCGGTCGCGCTGGTGAGCGTACGTTGCGGCGGATACGATGAAGCACGGTCCGATTCACCGGGCCCGGCGCGGAACGGCGATTGTAACGGCCCGCTGCGGGATTACGACTGCCGCGGATGAATGCGGCATCGCACCGCCCGCTGCGACGGCTGTGGAAGCGAGCCGAAGCGCCGGTCGGGTGGAGGGCACAAGGGCGCGGTGCGGGGCATTCGGTCGGCGATGACGTGGACGGTCCGCACGGTGGGCGCCCGCCAAACCCTTCGAACACGCACGTCGAAGACCACGAACAGAGGAGGCGGCAACGATGTTGCGGGTAGCGAGTACTTTGGCGGTGTGGTTTGCGATGATGTCGCTGGTGGTGGCCGGAGCGGCGACGGCTGCCGAAGCCGCCGATCTGAAGGCACTGATCATCGAAGGCCAGAACAATCACCGCGTGTGGCCGAAGACCAGCCGCATGATGAAGAAGTACCTCGAAGAGACCGGGCTGTTCTCCGTCGATATCGTGCGGACGGCCCCGAAGGGTACGGATCCGAACTTTCATCCCGAATTCGATGCCTACGACGTGGTGATTTCGAATTACAACGGAGCCCCCTGGCCGAAGCCGACGCAGGAAGACTTCGTTCGCTACGTCCGCGACGGCGGCGGCTTCGTCGTCGTACATGCGGCGAACAATGCCTTCGGAAACTGGCCGGAATACAACGAAATGATCGGCCTGGGCGGCTGGGGCGGACGCAACGAACGACACGGCCCGTACGTGTATTTCGACGACACCGGGAAGCTCGTGCGTGACACGTCGCCGGGCCGCGGCGGCCATCACGGCCCCCAGCACGAATTCGTCATCACGATCCGTGATGAAAACCATCCCATCACGCGAGGCATGCCCAGGCAATGGAAGCACGCCAGGGACGAGCTGTACGACTCGCTTCGCGGCCCCGCGTCGAACATGCACGTGCTGGCCACGGCCTACTCCGCGAAGGAGAAGGGCGGCACGGGCCGACACGAGCCGATGATGATGACGATTCGCTACGGGAAGGGGCGGGTCTTCCACACTCCCATGGGACACGCGGACTATTCCATGGAATGCGTCGGCTTCATCGTCACGCTGCAAAGAGGTGCCGAATGGGCGGCAACAGGCCGGGTGACCGTGCCGATCCCGCCGGACTTTCCGACCAAGGACAAGGTCAGCATCCGCAAATTCGTGGAGTGAACCGGCTGGGATCGAACCGGTCCTTTGGGGATGTCGACCGCGCAGCGTGTGGGCGGCCATGACGATGCGCGACCTCTCCGGACCGTACACGCGCGTTCGACACGCCACCGGCATCGGCGCTCACCTCGATGCGGCCGCCGCGACGATGGTCGCCCGGTAAGTGAGCGGTTTCCAAACGGTCCGGACCGTGCGGCGAAACCACACCAACACCTCAGCCGCAATCCGATCGACGACCGCGCCCAGAGGTCCGTCCGATGACACGCCACTGCAAACCGCGTTGGGTGCTGCTGCTGGGGTTCGGGGATTCCCCGGAACCGCACCGCACGCTGATGCTGGCCTCCTTCGCCGCGGCGCACCCGGAACTGCAGATCGATCCGCACACCGTCCGCTGTGGTCGGATTCCAGCCGTCGCCAGCCATGATCCGCAGCGATTGCGACAGATCGTGATGCGTGCCGTCCAACAGCGAACGGCCGCTCAGGGAAAGCGAATCGACCCGCGCCGGCTGTGTGTGCATCTGTGTCCGACAATCGGGGACGGCTTCCGCGGTGCGGTCGTTGCGTGTCTCGATCTTCACGACCGCGCACCGGGTGCCGGCCCGCCGGCCGATGATGCGGGTGTGGCGGCCACCTCCACCACCGTGTCGGGGCAACGGGCGCAGGCACCGCCTTTCGAGACTGGCAACATTTCGCACTCCGCCGACGCAAGCGACTCGGTCGGCCCGCGCCAAAGCGTCCAAACGGTGCGGGCACGAGCCGTTGCGCTGGCCACCGCCATCCGCGCATCGATCGTCCGTCACCCGGTGATTTCCGGAGTGACCACCGGGATCGTGCTTTCAGCCCTGATCGGCCTCGCCTGGCTGGCGCCCCGGACGGAGCGGCCCTCCGAACCGAATGCCAGCGACGCCAACGGCACAGCGATGACCACGAGCGGCGACGCCGAACGCACGAATCGTGCCGGCGACAAGCCGCCAATGCAGCCGTCAAACCCGGCCCCGCCGCCACCACGGTTTGCGGTCGGGCAGTGCCGCGTGTACACGTCCGAGCCGGGGTTCTATGTGGCGGTGGACGGACAACCGGCGCGATTCGAAGACCAGCGACCGGCCGTCACCCCCTGCAGCGTCACCGTGCAACAAGGCAGCCACACCATCACGGTTTTCCGCGACGGCTTTGCCGACGCATCGCAGATCGTGGACGTTCGGGACGACGCCGAAACCAGTTTCACGGTCGGCTCCGACATTCACAAAGGGAACAGCGAACTGCTGGCGGCTCCGTGGCTGAACCTTGCCGCCCGCCGACCGGTTCCACTGGAGACGATCAACTCATCCGGCCGGGAACTCGACCCGTTTCTGACACCCGACGGGTTGACACTGATTTTCGCCTCGGACCGGCCCGCCGGGCGCGGCATCTACCTGGCGACGCGGCGAAGTGTTTTTCATCCCTTCGCTCCACCGCAACTGCTGCACCGGTCGCCGGATACACCAGCTTCCCCCAGCCTTGGGGCCGAGCAGCAGTTGCTGGTGTACGTCGTGCCGGAGAAGGCGCGGTTGTGGGGCCTGGTTCGCGACAATCCGCTGGCGCCATTCGGGGACAAACGGCCATTGCGGTACAGCGAGCGGCTGGACGTGCACTGGGAGTCGGCTCAGGTGCTGCACGACGGCCGTTTGTATTGGGTGGAAAACCGCAACGGACGGCGGACCACGTTCGTCGCTCCCTTCCTGCCCGACATCCCGGACGGTCGGACGGACACCGGCGTTGCCCGAGAATTGGACGAGGCGGAGCTTCGGCAGATCCGCGATGAACTGGTCGCCCAGATCGAACGTTCGATCGACCTGATCGGGTCGGCCGATCGCGTCACCCGGCAACGGACGGTGTTCACGCCGCGCACGCATCGGAAGGTGATCGTCCGGCTGGTCGCCCGCATCGATCCCGCACGGCGGAAGGTTGCGGAAGCCGAACTGCTGCTGATCGACCCGCAAACACAGCGAGCCATCCCCCGCTCCGACGACCGCCCCGGACCACTGGCCGCACGAACGTTGTACGTGCAGCGCGATCTGGACCGCGCCTACGAGCAGGTTGAACCGTTCGCGTTACCCGGTGTGCACCCGCGAATGACTCCCGATGGGCTGCGGCAATACGGCTTCGACGGCCGACACCTGTGGCGGGCTCGCAGGCTGTCCGTGCGCGAACCATTCTCGGCCCCGGAAACGATCGCCGAACTCCAACTCGAAGGCTTCGTCCCGTCCGCCGGGCACCGGCAGTTCTGGGTGTCACACGACGAACAGTGGCTGGTGTACTGCGATGATCCGCAGCAGACGGCGGATCTGTACCTCGTACGCCTCTTTTACGGTCCGCACTGGGGCGTGGCTCCGGTCGCCAAGCCGATTCCGCAGAAGCAGTTCGTGGAAATCGTGCAGCGTCCGAAGAACACGAACGGAACCACGGCGGCGGAAGCACCCGACGAGCCGTTCGATCCGATGGAAAAACCGCCGGTCCAGACGCCCACCGACCCCCGCGCGGTGCCGCTGGCATACGCCGATCACTGGAAACTGTTTCGCACCCTGCTTGTGGAGCGCAAGTACGACGAAGCGGAGGCGTTGATTCGCGCGGCCCGCGGCAATCCGCAGTTCGATCGGTGGCACGAGCTGCTGGACTGGGACGCGGACGACCTGCAGGCGATCCGCGAGTTCTGGGCGGACATCGATCGCGGTCTTTCCACATTCGAACCGGGGGAACCGGTCCGCATCGGCATGACACGCGTGGAATTCGTGAAATACGCCGACGGAATGCTGATCGGCAAGGGGCGGACCCGCGAGATCTCCAAGCCGGTCCGCGATCTGGATCTGCCGGACCTGATGGCACTGTTCGACCGCTCCGGCGTCGCCGATTCTCCGGCCGGACGGTGGCGTCGCGCCGTCTTCCGGTTCTATGACCGCAACGCGGAGGCTCCGGACTTCCAGCGCGACGAAGACGCCGCGCCGAAACTGGCGGAACGCGTCGCGCGGCGTCTGCTGCAATTAGCGCAGGCCGAGGCGGTGCGGAACAACATCGCCGCGGCCGTGCAGCTCATCCGCCGGATCGAACGGCTGGCCCCGCAGGAGCGG
Organism: Planctomycetota bacterium; assembly: GCA_003696385.1. Classification (GTDB taxonomy): domain Bacteria; phylum Planctomycetota; class Planctomycetia; order Planctomycetales; family Planctomycetaceae; genus J052. The sequence continues at coordinate 13,858 of RFHO01000007.1, forward strand.
CTCACGGACGTTCCCGCGGTCGCCGAGGCACGGCAATTGCTCGAGACCTTCTATGAACGGGTCAACTGGCGACGCACGGGCAACCGCAACTGGATCCGGCAAGGGACGACGTTTCGTGCCGATTATGCGCCGGCCAGTCGGGACGCACTGCTGGTGTCCGAGAACGAGTATGAATCCTTCGAATTGTCGCTGGAATACAGAATCACGCACGACCTGGGACAGGGTGGCGTGTTTTTCCATTACGACGGCAAAGGTCAACCGTACAACGGCGGCTACAAGGTCCACCTGGCCAATGACGCCGGCAAGGGCGTGGACGCGTATTCCAGCGGGGCGTTGTTCGGCATCCAAGCGCCCAGCGAGAACGCCGCCAAGCCCAAAGGTACGTGGAACCGGCTGCGGATCGTCGTCAGGGACACGACCCGACTCACCGTCGAATTGAACGGACGGCGCGTGCTGCAAACCACGCTTGGCGACCCCGAGCGGCCGACGAAGGGCTTCGTCGCCCTGGACGGAACGGTCGGCGGCATCGAATACCGCAACGTTCTGGTGACGGAACTGCCGGCGGGCTCGTGACGACGGCAACGCGGCCGGGACGTGCGGGACGATCGGCGCGTCCGGCAGGTCTGACGGCCCTCTGCCGGCGGGCCTTGGGCGCGCATACGAGAGCTCGTCCGGCTGAACACAGCCGGACGGCAGACGAGTGGAACGACGCTTCGAGGCCGACAGGGCGGAGTGTCGATGGTGGGCGATTCGCTGGCGGATCGACTGTTGGCGGCTGGGCTGCTCCGCGCGAAGGACGTGTTGCCTGCTGCGCCACGGCGGCTGGGGCGGTACCGCATCGAGCAGCCGATCGGCGAAGGGGCCTTCGGATGTGTGTACCGCGCGTTCGATCCGCGGCTGCAGCGACATGTCGCGGTCAAGGTTCTGCGCGGAACGACCTCACGGCATCTGGCGCGCTTCCAGCGCGAAATGCAGGTGCTGGCCCGGTTGCAGCATCCGAACATCGTCACGGTGTTCGACGCCGGTACCGACGGGGACTGCGTGTGGTTCGTGATGGAATACTGGGGCGAACTGTCCCTGGAGCAATGCTTCTGGTCGGCCGGCGGGACGTTTCCACTGCGTGATCGGGCGCCCGCCCCGGATCCGACGCCACCGCCGAACGCGACGATCCTGTCCACCGCTGAGCTGATCGACGTGCTGATTCAAGTCTGCGACGCATGCGAGGCGGCACACCGGGCGGGCGTGATCCATCGGGACCTCAAACCGGCCAATATCCTTCTGCGACCGCAGGCCGAGACGGCCGACGATGACTCGGGCCAGCTCGGCTATCGTGCCGCGGTGGCCGATTTCGGCGTGGCACGCCTGTTGGATGATGAAGGGGCGACCTCCGGATCGATCGCCGGCACTCCGCAATACATGGCGCCGGAGCAATTCGACCCTCATGGCCGCGTCGGTCCGCCGACCGACGTCTACGCGATGGGGGTGATCCTCTACCGCTTTCTAGCGGGCCGACTGCCGTTCGACGCACCGGACCTGGAACGTCTTGCCGCCAGCATCCGCAGCGGCGACTGTTCCCCACCATCGACCTTCCGCCGCGGACTGCCTCCGGCGCTGGAAGCGATCGCTCTGCAGGCGCTGCGTCGCGACCCGTCGGAGCGTTTTCCCACCGCCGCCGCGCTCGCGACCGCACTGCAACACGCCCGGCGGCGCTGCGGAGCCTCCCCGAGCGCCCCCGACGGCAATCGTCCCGGAACCAAAGAACCGCCCACCGAGGCGACCGTCGGAATCCCATCGACCGGTACGCAACCGCCGCCGGACGCGGAACGCGGTCGTCGCCTGCCGAAACGTACGGGCTGGCTGGTCGCCTGCCTGCTCATCGGGGCGCTGCTGGCCGCGGTGACCGTCTCCCGAATCACCGATCGACCGGCGGGCGGCAACGCAGCCGAAACGACCAGCGATACCCCCTCGCCCGACGACATCCCGCTGGGTGAAGTTCTGGATGCAATCGCCGCCGTCCAGAGATGGGAAACGGAGTTCTACAAGGGACGCCCATCGGCACGGACGGATCCGGCAACGGCTTCCGATCGCCGTATCGGCACGGGTCCGTCGGACGCAGACTCGCCGGCGATTCGCGTCATGGAAATCGACCCACCACCATACGACGAGCTGGCGCACGCCGCAGACCGACTGCAACGCGCGTTGGAGGACGCGGGACTCCCGCGCGATGTGCGTCATCGCGCGGCGCGGGCACTTGGACGTGCGCAACTGTGGAGCGGTCGGCCCGATGAAGCGATCGCGACCTTCGAACAGGCCGTCGAACTGGCCGAACGGCCGTGTGTCGAATGCCTCTGGGATCGGGCCATGGCCCGCTGGGAACAGACCGTGCTCGCCCGAATGCTCGACTGGCCGGACCGTAACGACCGAATGCGGCGGAGTGCAGCGGACTGGGCCGCGGTCCGCCACGCAGCCGCGGCGGACGAGGGCCGCGCGCAGGACGGCCTGCTTGCGGCAGCTTCCGTGCTGGCCGACGCCGCCGCTATCGCCGATCGGGCGGCTTTCGCGGACGCTGCCGTTCGCTTGGAAACGATGGAACTCCCCGATCGTGCCGACCGCGACCGCCTGCAGGCCGACTTGTGGTTGTGTGGCGAGCATTGGTCGCAGGCCATCCAAGCGTACACGCACGCTCTGCAACAGCGGCAGTGGTCGGTTGCCTGCTATGCGGGACGCAGCATCGCACTGTATCGCCGGGGCGGTGTGCCCGCTGCCGCGCCCGCGCTGGCCGACGCGGTAGCCGCCGTTCAGTTCAATCCCCGGGCGATGGCACCGTACGCGGTCTTCCACCTGCTGACGCGGCGGTTGATCGAGCGGTTGCCAGACGACCTGCGGCGCGGCGCGAGCACTCGGGGAACACCCGTCGACGTGCAGTTCGTACACGACGTCCGCCGGATTCTGGACAATGCCGCGCGCATCGTTCCGGATCGCAGTGACGTCGCACTGGCCCAGGCCGCCGCCACATTGCTGTGTGCTCTGACCCGAGTGCGTCGCGGAGAGGAACCGTCGACCGAGGTCGGTCGCGCAGTGGAGCTGCTCACGCGCACGGACGCCCCGGCGCCACACGCTTTCGAAGCGGACATGCTGGCCGGAATGGCGTTGCTCTCGGCGGCGCGACTCGGCGTCGAAACCGGCATCCCACGGCCGCTGGAAGAGGCTCGCAACCGCCTCCAGGCGGCCGCCGCCTTGCGCCCCGACGCCGCCGAAGCCCAATTGTGGCTGGGTTTCGCGCTGCTGCATTTGGGCGAACGCGACCGGGCGCGTGACGCCTGGCAGCGAGCGATCGAACTGCAACCGGCACTGGCCGATCAGCTCGGCCCGCGCTGGCAGCGGCTGCGAGATCGCAACACAAATCCATGAGGCCCCCGACCGGCCATTGACGCGCGCATCGCTCGGGCGGTGGGCGGCACCAGCAGCACAACTCCATCGCGGGACGGCCGAGTTCCGGAGATTCGGGCCCTCGGTCCGCCAGACGGCTGCGCGCCGGGCCCGTTCGCGGGAACGTGCTCAGCAGTGCGTGCGACCGCAAGTGGAATCGGCATGCTGCGGAGGCGGCGAGAACCCGTCCGCCGCCCCTCACTGGTCGATGGCGTCCAGCACGTCGGTCGGTAGCTTGAACAGCTCGTCGATTTCACCTGCCGGATCGGAGATCGCATCCACGCCCTGGTTGCCGGCAACGGTGTCGGCCGACCCCTGGCCGTTGACGGTGTCATCGCCGTCACCACCCAGGGCCACATCCTTTCCGGCCCCGCCGTACAGTTTGTCGTTACCGTCGCCGCCCAGCAGCGTGTCCTCACCGCCGTTTCCGACGATCGTGTCGTTGCCGTCCTGGCCCGCGATGCCATCGTCGCCGGCGGCACCAACCAGCGAATCGTTGCCGTCACCGCCGCGCAACGTGTCGTTGCCGTCGTTGCCTTCGATCAGGTCGTCACCGTGATCGCCCGCCAGCACGTCGTCACCGCCGTTGCCGCGGATCGTGTCGTTGTCGCGGCCTCCGTCGATCGTGTCATCGCCCATGCCGCCGAACAGCATGTCCTGACCGAGGTTGCCCTGCAGCGAATCGTTGCCGTCGCCGCCGACGATCTGGTCGTCGCCAAAGCCGCCGTCGATGGTGTCGTCCCCGGCGTCACCCTCGAGCCGGTCGACTCCGGCGTTGCCCAGCAGGCTGTCGTCACCATCCGAGCCGAAGATCGTGTCGTTGCCGTCCTGGCCCTGGATCGTGTCGTTGCCGGTGCCGCCGGTCAGCGAATCCTCATCGTCGCCGCCAAGGATCGAGTCATTGCCGGCCCCCCCGTCGATGATGTCGTTGCCGGTGCCGCCGTCGAGCGTGTCGTTGCCGCGGCTGCCGGTGAGCTGATCGATGCCGCGTCCGCCATTGGCCACCAGCAGGTTCGGTCCCAGATCCGACCCCAGCGCGGTCACGCGATCGTTACCCGCGCCACCATCGACCCGCACGACCAGGCTGGGCGAAACGAAGTTCAGGTCTCCGATCGCCACGTAGTCCGAGCCGCCCCGCGGGTTGATGTACAGTTCTTCGATGCTGTCCGACAGCGAGTGCAGGATCGTCAGCACCTCGGTGCCGTCGGTGACCTGCAGATCCGTCCCCACGATACTCGATCCGGACGGCGACAACTGAACCCGCTGATCGACGCGGTAGATGTCGGCGGCCGCGGTTCCGCGGACTTCGACCACGTCGCTGCCGTCGCCCCCGGCGACCGTGTCGTTCCCGTCGGCCGAACCGTTCCAGACGATGCGGTCTTCGTTGCCGCCGCCGGTGATCGAGTCGTTGCCACCCTGGCCCTGCAGCGAATCGTCGCCGTCGCCGCCGTCCATCGTGTCCTCGCCGGCTCCGCCGAACAGCGTGTCGTTCCCGGCCGCGCCGTCCATCGAATCGTTGCCGGAACCGCCGGTGAGCTTGTCGTTGCCGTCCGCTCCGACGATCGTGTCATCTCCGTCACCGCCCATCAGCGTGTCGCCTTCCAGGTCGACTGGCGTCTGCGGTGGCAATCCGGGTGGCATGCCCCCCAGCGAGGCGATGTAGACGGTGGTATCCAGCGCAGAATCCGACGAGTCCGCGACAATGAACGTCAGCGTATTGCCGGTCGATCCCGGAGTGACGGGTACGGCGAAAGTGACCACCGGATTGCCGCCGGGCGCCAGCACGCCGTCCAGCTCCGTGCCGCTGACGGTCGCCATGTCGGGATGATCGACGTTGATCGGCAGGTTGTTCACGAAGGCCGTGTTCGTGCCGTTGATGAAGATCCCGAACGCATCGATGAACGACGAACCGACGAACTCGGGGTATTCCTCCGACCCGAAGACCACGTTGAAGTACAGCGTATCGAAGCCCGGAAGCATGTCGAAGGTGATGTCGATCTGAGTGACATCGTTGTGATCCAGCGTGCCGCCGGTGATCTGGTCGAGCAATGCTTCCTGAGCGGCCGTGGCGGGCACGAAATAGCTGGTCGAATTTCCGGAGCTGGTGTTCGGCCCGGGGCCGTAATCGGATACGTCGCCGGTGCTCATGATCACGCCGCCCGTCTCCAGCCCATAGACGTCCGGAACGGCATCGACAGTGAATGTTCCGATCGACTGTTCGCCGAACAGACCGGTTTGCGAACTGACCTGGATGTTGGTGACGTTCACACCCGCCGCGTTGCCGCCACCGATCAACGCATTCAGGATGTCCGTCGCATTCGCGGTGGGGGTGATCGTCAGATTGCTGGTCGTCGGCATGTTGCCGGTGTAGTACGGCATGCCCTGCACGTCAGCGGGATCGACCGGCGCGACCATCCGACGCGGTCCGCGGAGCACCTCCAGGCGTCCCATGGTCGATCCGATGCCGCCGCCGGTGCGAAGGAACGGGTCGGCCTGGTTGAAGTCCACCTGATAACCCAGGTCCTGCATCGACGCGATGGTGATGCGGCTGAGGGGATTGGTCCCCGGATCGAGGAACCCGGTCATCAGCTCGTTGGTGAAGACCGATTCCCGCCAGTGCGAATCGGCCGTACCCGGCCCTCCCATCGTCTCCAGTGGCACGCCGCTTTCGTTCACGCCGAAACGGGCGTTGTATTCGGCCGTGGCCGCGGATCCGGTGAATCGTGGATCCGTGCCTCCCTGCAGGGACGGATTGGTGATCAGGTTCAGTTGCTCCCAGATCGTGCCGAAACCGAGCACATGCCCCATTTCGTGCAGGATCGTGTCCCGCAACTGTCCGGACGCTTCCAGCGAAGCCAGGTCGGCCGAATCGAACTGCATCACGCCTGATGCGGGGAGTGACGAGCCCATCCGAAGATCAACCGGTCCGGCTTGTCCCAGTATGCCGCCGGGGCCGTCGATCGGAACGACGCTTGCGTCGATGACGATGTCGTCCACCAGACCGTATGTCGGCAACATCACGTCCGGAACGTCGCCGATGATGATCTGCTCCCACCGCGATTCGGCTTCCTGGAAAGCCAGCATCTGCCCGGCCGTCAGCGAACCGGTCAGGTTGATCACGATGTCGAAGTCGCCCGCCGGCGGCGGCAACGTGTCGTCATTGAGGATCGTGCCCACGGCCTGGATGTCCGAGACGGACGCATTGATCGGATTGGACAGTTCCACCATCAGCGTCTCGTCCGGTTCCACCACGTCATCCCCGATCACCGTGACCGAGATCGTGGCAGTGGTCTGGCCGGCGGAGATCAGCAGCGTGCCCGAGGCGGCCTGATAGTCGACGCCCGCGGTGGCCGTGCCGTCCACGGTGGTGAAGTCGACCATCACGTCCTGCGTGAAGGCCTGCGAAAGCGTGACGGTGAACACCAGCGTGTTGTTCGTGCCGGCATCTCCCTCGGTCACCGACGCGTCCGAAATGGTGATGTCCGGGAACTGCCCGGCCTGAACGACCTGCACGGATTGCACCAGGTCGTTGCCAGTGCCGCCGTCCAGCTTGTCGGCTCCGGTGTCACCGGTGACCGTGTCCGCACCGCCCTGGCCGAGCAGCGTGTCGTTGCCCGTGCCGCCGGAGAGGGAATCGCGTCCGCCGCCGCCGTAGCCCACATCGTCACCGACGCCGCCCTGCAGCGTGTCGTCGCCGAGGTTGCCGATCATCCGGTCATTGCCGTCGCCGCCGCGCACCAGGTCGTCGTGCGCTCCGCCGATCACCGTATCGTCGCCGGCCTGGCCGTCGACCGTGTCGTCGCCGCTGTTGCCGTGAATCGAGTCGGCGCCGTCACCGCCCAGCAGCGAATCGGCCTGTTCCCCGCCGGCGATCGTATCGTTCCCGGCACCACCGTCGACCGTGTCTTCCCCACGGCCGGCCAGGATCGAATCGTCCCCGTCCTGGCCCTGAATGCTGTCGGCATGATCACCGCCTTCTATCGTGTCGTTGCCCGTGCCGCCGAAGATCGAGTCCGCGCCGTTGCCGCCATCGATGCTGTCATTGCCGTCACCGCCCGTAATCACGTCCAACCCGTCTTCGCCCCGCAGCGTGTCGTCTCCCAGGCCACCGTTGACCACGTCGTTCCCGTCGCCACCGTCCAGCACGTTGTTGCCCGCTCCGCCGCTGAGGATGTCGTTGCCATCGCCGCCGGAAATGCTGTCGTCCAGGTCGGTGGTCGCCAGAATGTTGTCGTCGCCGTTGCCGCCGTCGACTTCGATGTGCGTCAGATTGCCGAAGACGGCCTGCGTGACGCCCCTCAGGTCGATCGTGTCCGCGTCCGGGCCGCCAAACACGAACAGCATTCGGACATCGGTCGTGGCGATAGGAGGCAGGCTGGTGTCCGTCTGCCCGTTGACCACGATCTCCACCTGCCCGGGCTGGTTGGCGTCCTCGCGCACTTCGATCTGATCACCGCTGTCGGAGATCAGCGTCAGTTCGCCGTTGACGAACAGCGACGTCACCGACAGCAGCGTGCGCTGCTCGAGCACTTCCGCAGGACGCTCCGACTGCGGGCCGCGACGGGAGCGGGAAGAGCCACGACGTACACGCGTGCGAAGGCGAAACGACTTCAACCACTGCGGGAAATGCATGATTCCTTCTCCATGGAAGACGACGCCAACTGCGTTCCCGAGCGACGCCGGGCCGCAAAGTCCGTTGAATCTGCGGTCAGGTCATGCGATGCCGCCCGGAATCCCGCGAACAGCGGCCCGCGCGCGATCACAACAACCCGCGGCGCACACGGGCGACACACCGCTCATGACCCATGCCGTCGGCACGGCGGTTCCGACTGGTGTGTTCAGAATCTGTAATTCGACCGTCCGATCCGCAGCGAACAGCGTGATCGGAACTGCCGGCACCACTTGTCGATGCCGCTCGCAGCGGAGCGATAAAGCTTCCGCAGTTTGACATTGCCCAGATCACCCAGCCCCACCCGACGCCGCAGACGCCGCAGATAGTCGTGGGACACTACGCATCCAGAAAGCCGACGGAACGGACGGCGCAGCATGCACAACGTCCAGCGTCGCCGATCCGCGGCTACGACGACCGACTTCGCGCCGGGCCGCCATGAGCAGCGCGCACGGTCGTTTCGGGCCGTCGCAGGGCACGCGAGCGAGCTTGATTCACCCGGACAACTCCGCGGCGATCTGGCGGGTGAGTTCGAGCAGTTGGTGGCGGGCGTCGTCGGAGAGCGGCTGGCGGGCAAGGATGCTTTTCACGGCCGGCGGCGGCAATTCCTCCAACCGCCGGCGAAGACGTGACTCGAACTCCGGGATCTGTTCAAGCGACAGCTCGTCCAATACGCCCTGCGTGACCGCCAGAAGCAGCGCA